>CAZRXE010000777.1:0-11694 GCA_964603695.1 uncultured Heliomicrobium sp. | reverse complement strand
CTGCCGATTTGTGTCCAGTTTGTGCCGTTGTCGGTGGAGGCGTGAATCCCGTTGCCGTATGTTCCGGCCAGCAAACGGTTGCCGCTGACGACCAGCGAAACCACACGAAGATTGCTCAGGCCAGCCGGTTGCCAGGTCGTTCCCTGATCGGGCGAGCGCTGCACGCCAGCATCAGTGCCGGCGAAGAGCAAGGCGGCGTTGCCGAGTACCAGCGTGTTGATGGTTTGCGCGGTCAATCCGGCGGACGTCCAATTCGCGCCGCCGTTGCCGGAACGATACACGCCTCCGGCAAACAATCCCGCGTAAATCTGGTTGCCAGCGCCGGTCAGTGATTGAACGTTGGAGTTTGGCGGCAATCCTGCTGTGGATTGCCAGCTTTGCCCCTGATTGGCGGAGCGGAACACGCCGCCACCCAGAGTTCCAGTCAAAATCGCCGAGTCGGCGGCGAACACCGCATTGACAAAGCGGTTGCCGAGATTGGCATTATTCGCCGCCCAACTTTGCACATTATTGGCCAGCACGAACACGCCGTCACCGAAGGAAGCCGCGAAAATCCGCTGACCGTCCGTTTCCAGGGCGTAAACGGATTGCTGGCCGAAGGCAAGGCGGAACGGTTGCCAGCTCTGTCCGCCGTCGGTGGAGCGGAACACACCTTCTCCTCCAACGTTCAACGCGACGGTTCCCAGGTAAATACTGTCGCCAAGCGCCAGCAGCGTGGCGACGTTGAGCGCTTCGTCTGAAAGCCCCGTGTTGACCGGTAACCAGGTTTGCCCGTTGTCCGTCGAACGAAACACACCCCCGCCAAGCGTGGCCGCGAACAGGAAATTTTGCGTTGACAACAATGCGCTGATGAAGCGTCCGGCCAGCCCGCTGCCGGAACGAACCCAGGTTTGACTGTTTTCAGTGAGACGATAAACCCCGTCGTCCGTGGCGGCCAGAACCGCGCCGCGAATGGGCAGCAGCGAGTAAACGTTTAGAGCGGGTCCCGTCAACCCGCCGCTGATTGACGACCAGCTTTGCCCGCTGTCGGTCGAACGATAGACGCCGGTACTGACGGCTCCGGCATACAGCCCGTCTCCGGCGACGGCCAGCGCGAAAACCTGCGCGGAGTTCAGCGAACCAGTGCTTGTTTTTGTCCAACTCTGCCCGTTGTTGGTCGAACGATACACCCCATCGCCGTCTGTTCCGGCAAATAGCACGCCGTTTTGTTTGGCCAGGGCATGCACCACCAGGGCATTGCCGGCCAATCCGTTATTAACTGGAACCCAGCTTTGTCCGTTGTCCGAGGAGCGGTTAACGCCGCTTTCGGCTGTGCCGACGAATAACCCGGCATCGGTTTGCAACAGCGTTTGTCCCAGCGACGCGGTTATGCCCGAACGCGACAATTGCCAACTGCCACCGCCGTCCAGCGAACGGTACAAGCCGCTGCCGCGACCGAATTGATCGCCCGTTCCGGCCAACAGAGCGCCGTTTTCCGTCACCAACAGCCGCAGCACGCTCAGCGCGAATCCCGTCAAGCCATTGTTGATAGAAGTGAAACTGCCGCCATTGTTGTCCGAGCGAAACGCTCCCGCGCCAAAAGTGCCGGCGAAAACCGTGTTTCCGCTGGCAGTCAGGGATATGACGGGAGCCGTGTTGGGCGCGGGCAAGCCGCTGCCGACTTGCGACCAGTTTCGTCCGCTGTCCGTGGATCGGTAAAGTCCCAAAACCGTGGCGGCGAAAAAAACATTGCCGGCGGCCAGCAGCGTGGTAATCGGCGGCACGATTCCGAAAAAGGCAATGCCGTTGGCGGAAGCCACCCAGGTGTCGCCATTATTGCTGGTGCGGAACAGGCCGCCGCTGCCGGTCAGATCATTCAGATGGCCGGTCGAAGCGAAGATTTCAGCGCCGATTCTGACCAGCGAGGTGACGTTGCGTTTGCTCAAACCGTTGTTGATCTCCGTCCAACTCTGCCCGTTGTTGGTGGAGCGGAACATGCCACGACCATTACCGATCAAATCGCCTGTGCCGGCGAAAAGGATGCCGTCTTTGGCCACCAGCGCGAAGACTGGAATATCTCCGCTTGGAAAGCCGCTGCTGGCGCGCACCCAGCTTTGTCCGTTGTCGTCCGAGCGGTACACGCCGTTGAAAGTTCCGGCGAAAATGCTGTTGCCGTTCGCAGCCAGGGAGTTGACGGTCAAAGCCTTTCCCGCCAACCCGTTTCTGGTCGCCACCCAGGTGCTTCCATTGTTGATCGAGCGGTAAATACCGCCGGCGGAAGTACCAGCGTAAATCGCTCCGCCGAAATTCAGGAATGAAATGGGCGCGCCGCCTTCTGGTCCGGAAGTCTTGGCCCACTTCGCCTCCGTGTTAATCGTGATGGTGCGGCTGTCGGAGCGCACCGGCGCGCCGTTGTCGTTGACCGACAATGTGAAGCTGTAGCTCCCGGTTTGCGCGAAAATCGGCGTCCATCTGAACTGGGCGCTTCTGGCCGAGGGAATAAACGATGCGCCGGGCGGCAAATTCATCGTCGAAAAGCTCAAGGTTTGTTCCGCGTCAGCGTCCGTCACTGACAAGTCAATCCGGACGGTTTCGCCTGCATTGGCGCTGAGCGAGACGGGCGTGGAGATCGTCATCGCCGGCGCGTCATTAACGGGATTAACGACAATGTACACCGCCGCCACGTTGCTTTCGCCGTTGCCGCCAATCACCTTGAAACTGAACCCATCCGTGCCGTTGAAATTCGGCGCGGGCGTGTAAACTGCGTTGGAACCGCCGCCGCAGGTCAAGGTTCCGCGCGCGGGTTGGCTCAAACACTGATAAACAGGCGAGCCGCCGGTATTGCCGGCGCTCAGCGTAATGGTTACCGGCGTGTCTTCGTTCGTCGCCACGGAGACATAGTTGGCTGAAGGTTTGTTGTCGGCGCGTCGAACAATCAGCGGAATGGTTTGCTCAGCCGTCAGGTTGAGGCCGTTGCCGGGCTGGTCGGTTGCTCTGATCACCAACCTGTAGGTGTTGGCCGTGCCCGCCCCAGGCGTCAGCCGCAGCAGGTAATTCCCCTCCCCGCCGGCAATTCGCGAAGCAAAAGGCGCTCCCGTGACTGTCACTTCCAAGGGATGGCCGTCCGGGTCAATCGCCGTGAACGCGAAGTCCTGGGCAAGGTTCTCAGTCACTACCAGACTGGGCGGGGCCAGGATTTGCGGAGGCCGGTTGACAGCAACGGGCGACAGCACGAAATCGCCATCCAGCGTGCGAGATTCGTTGGCGCGCACACCAGTGATCGTGCGTTCGGTGCGAGCGACGCTGCCGTCCGCCCGGACAAAGGTGATTTCAACCGTGACCTGATCGTTCGTTCCGTCCGGCGTCAGGACCGGCACGTTGGCGAGAACGAATCCGCCGTTGTTACCCGTGAACACAGACTGGCCGCGCGCATTGACCACGGCGCGGCGTGCGGCGCGTCCGTCGGCATCCGTTACCAAACCGATGATTGTGGCGGTCGGCCATTGGCGCGAGACAAAGTAATAACTGGCTACGGTAATGGCGCGCGCCTCCGTCTCGATCTTCGTCCCGTCACTGGAAATCGTCGCCGGACCGATGTCCGTGAACTGTCCAGGGAGCGCGCCGGCAGGAGATGGGTCGTAGCGGAAAACGCGCACCGATTCGGTAGACTGAAGATTGTCGCTATTGGGAAACGTCAGTTTGCCACCGGAAGCGAAAGTAGCACCGAACGGGGTGATTTGCGCAATCGTCGAACTGAAGCGTCCGGCGGGCAAATTGGTCGGCGTGCGGCGCGGGTTGAACACCGCCAGCGCCAACCGGCAGTTTGGATTTCCCTGCGGGCAGCCTACGGTGGAGTTGTTCGTGTCGAACACCACCTGGCCGGAAGTGATGATGACGGCGCTTTCCGCCGGTTGAGCCGACGCTCGCAAAGTCTCGTTTATGGTTGCCTCCGATGTAACAGCCAGCGCCGGTGTTCCATCCGGCACGACTTCGACCAGCAGCGCTTCGTCTTCGCTGCGGTTCAGTTGATTGTCGCGACTGCCTACCACGCGCATCGGAAACGGCGCGGCCTGGTAACCCAGGGAATTGTCTGCCACGCCACTGACCATAATATTAGCTCGCGTGGCGGGCGCGGCGTTTTTCAAAATAAACACGCCGCTGTTGTTGGTTTTGACCGTGATTCCCTGTTCGACCAATGTGACGGGGACGCCCGCCACCGGTCTGCGACTGCCGTCTTTGAATTCCTGCACGAAGCCGCTGACCGATGTGCCGATTTCCATGCGTTCCGCGCTTTCGATTTCGCGTTCGCCGATTTTGATTCTGATTTTTCCCGATCCCGCGCCGAAAGGAACTCGCACGCGCAGTTGATCGAAGGACGCACCGAAGACCTGGCCAGTGGTTTCTCGTTTGTCCGGCAAGCCGGCATCGGCAATGAATTTGACTTCGTGATCGGCGGCGGTGGCTGTAAATCCGCTGCCTTGAATGACGATTTCATCTCCGGCGTACACAGGCGTGGTACGCACGATGTTTCGGATGAGCAACGGGGCCGTGCCGGCGGTTTGCGAAAGCGCCGAGGAATTTGCCGAATCGAAATTGGGATCGCCGAGATATTCCGCGATGATGCTCCGCCCGCTCGGCGAAGCCAGATTCAGGTTGATTTCAGCGCTGCCACCAGTCAACGTCACCGGCGGGCCAATGGGCGCGTTGTTTTCCTTGAATTGCACCACGCCCGCAGGCGTGAGTGTGGTGGGTGACAAGGGGCGAACCGAAGCCGTCAGCAAAACGGGTTGCGACAAACTGGCCGGATTGCTGGAAGACGTCAGTGTAACGGAGGCCCGCGCTTTGGTGATGATTTGCGAACCGTTGATCGCTCCGCCGCTTTCTCTGAAGTAATTGTCGCCTTCATAAGCGGCGGCGATGACACGTCCGCCGGTGGCAGTCAGCAAGTAGGTGAAAATAGCCTGCCCGCTAGCGTCGAGCGTTTTTTTGCCGATCATCGCGCCGTTTTCCGTCAACGTCACATTGCCGCTCGGAATTCTGGAACCGCTCGCAGCAGCCACGCGCACGATGTAATTGATTTCCTGACCGACGACGGCTGGATTGGCCGATGACGTGACTGTTGTCGTTGGTGTTGTGCGCAAGTCCGGCCCGCCCATTTGAATGTCAACCGTGTTCGACAAAAGTTCCTCGGCTTTGATTTGCAGGCTGATGCGTCCGCGTCCGCTCAAATACTCCGGCAGTTCCACATTGACTTGATCCAATCCGACGAAGCCCGGCGCGGCAGCGAATTCCGCGGGGAGTTCATTGCCCAGAATCAATGCCTTCACTTTGCCCGCGCCCGCCTGACGAACGCCACAAAGATAGAGGATCAAAAACAGTCGTTCGCCGGGCTGTTTGAAAGTCAGCAATTGATCCACGCTTTCAAAACTCGGTTGGCCGCCCGGCGGCAATCGCAACAGAACAGCGGCGGGCAATCCCTTGCCGCTGGCGTTGGCCGTGAAAATTCCCGGCGCTACTTTGCCAACCAACACCGTGCCCGTGGAAACGGTGCCGTCACCTGAAGTCACAATGACAGGTTGGTTGCCGGCAGGCGTTTCCATCGGAATCAGGTAATTGATTTGTGCCGGCGATACAAAGAACAGTTGTGCAAGCGTGCCGTTGACTCTGACGGTTGTTCCAGCGAGCGAAGTAGGCAAGGGCAGCCCGTTCGCGATTTCAATGCGCGTGGCCAGTTTCTGACCGAAGGCTGAAGCAATCGCTTCTGGGGCCAGTGGCGGCAAAAAGCTGGCAGCGGAAACCGTCGCCACAGCGTTGCTCTGTCCGCGCAAACTGCCGGACATCCACAAAGTCGGAAGACAAACGAACAAACCGATAAGACCGGTAGCGACTGTAATCTGGCCATAAAGGAAACGCAGAGACGATTTGCGGGGCATTGTATTTTCTCCTGACGGTTGGCCGGACACCCATCAAAGCTGGACAGTGCGTGTCGCGGCATTGTTGTTAGGCTGTAAAAACGGCTTGGCGAGTACGCAATCTATCACAAGGCTTTGGCAAAGTCAGTGCGGACAAATGCTCAGCCGAATTAAGGGCGCGATTGGTCGGGCGCGAGGGAGGCAACAGACGTGACTGATGAAGCCTCGTTTGTTGCCTTCGCATAGTTCTGGCAAAATCCCGCTGTCGCTTCGGCCAAAGCGGCTTTCTAAAAACAGTTCCCGAAAACTTTCCGCTGGAGGTGGCTTATGTCTCAGTTCTCGCTCGGTCGTGTGTTGAAAGCAGTTGGTTCCCTGTTGTTGATCGGAGTGTTGGCGTTGCTGATTGGTCTTAATTTAGATCTCCGCGCCAACAGTCAGAGCGCTCAAAATTCCGTGGTCACGGTTTCCGCCGCCAGTTTTGAAACCGGCGCACTGGCTCCTGAATCCATTGTCAGCGGTTACGGCGTGGCGCTGGCGACCACCACGCAGATTGCCAACACTTCGCCGTTGCCGACCACGCTGGCGGGAACAACTGTCAGGGTCAAAGACAGTCGCGGCGCGGAACGTTTATCGCCACTCTTTTTCGTTTCGCCTGGACAGATCAACTACCAGATTCCGCCGGGCACTTCGACGGGTATCGCTTCCATAAACGTCAGCAGCGGCAACGGCACGGTTTCCACCGGCTTGCTCCAAATCTCCGCTGCCGCACCCAGCCTGTTCACCGCCAACGCCAGCGGACAAGGCGCGCCCGCCGCAACCATCTTCCGATTGAAAGCCAACGGCGAGCAAAGTTTTGAACCCGCCACGCGCTTCGATTCGGCAACGGGGCGCTTCGTGTCCTTGCCGATTGATCTTGGCGCGGAAGGCGATCAGGTTTTCTTGTTGCTGTTCGGCACCGGCTTCAAATTCAACGGCGGACTGGCCAACGTCAAAGTCCGCATTGGCGGCGTGGAAGCGGAAGTCAGTTACGCCGACGCCGCGCCGGGCTTTACCGGCCTGGATCAAGCCAATGTTCGATTGCCACGTCGTTTAATCGGCAGCGGTCGCGTCACGCTCAGCCTCGGCGTCAACGGCTTCAACACATCCAATCTGGTCGAACTGGAAATCGCCGGCGCACCCAATGTCGCGCCGCCGCAAATCAATGGCTACAGCGCGGCGACGGTGTTGGCTGGACAACTGCTGACCGTCAACGGCGCGGGATTCAGTCCGAACGCGGCAGACAATCTGGTGCGCATCGGCAGTTTGGAAGCGCGCGTTGTCTCGGCTTCGGCCACGCAAGTGACCATTCGCGTTCCCTTTGGAGCGGCGGCTGATGTGGTCAGCGTTCGCACACCGCAGGGCGAAGGGCGTGGCGCGAACGCTTTGCAGATGCGGACTTCGATCAGCGGCGTGGTCGAAGACACTCGGCGGCAACCATTGGCAGGCGTCAAAGTTCGCGTCACCGGAACCGGTATCGAATTCACGACCGGCGCGGAAGGCTCGTTTCTGTTGCCGGACGTGCCGCCAGCCGCTGCTCACTTTGTCGAATTCGACGGCAGCACGGTTCCGGGCACGTTGCCTTATCCCAAAGTCATTTTGAAAATGCGTGTGCCGGGCAACCGTGACAACCAACTGGATGCGCCAGTCGCCTTGCAACAAATCACAGGCCCCGGCGCGCAAGTCGGCGGTTCAAACCTCGCGGCCAATCCGCCAACCCTCGCCGCCAAGCTTCAGCAAGCTCCACAACAGACCACGGCACAAACGCTTCGCACCGGCGATGTCACGTTCGAGATTCCAGCCGGCGCAGGCATCAGCCTGCCGAACGGCGCGCGGCAAGGCGTCGTCAACTTGACCGTTACCGAAAACAGCCGCACGCCGGTCAAACTACCCGCTGGTTTGTTCAGCCAGACCATCCCGCAAATCACGCCTTTCGGCGCGGTCTTGTTGGGCGGCGGAAAACTGACGCTGCCCAACAGCGAAGCTTATCCGCCGGGAACCGTGGTCAAACTCTTACGCCTGGATCAAACGCTCAGCAGCCCGACGCTGGGCCAGTTCGTCGAAGCCGGCACGGCCACCGTCACTGCAAACGGTCAGCGCATCGAAACCGCGCCCAACGCCATCACCGAAATCACGCAATACTTCGTTGGCACGCCGCGTCAAACCACCACGGTTACAGGCCGCGTGCTGGACAGCGACGGCGCAACTCCCGTCCGCCAAGCCATCGTGCGTTGCCGAGGTCAGGAAACCGTCAGCGACGGCAACGGCGGATTCGTCTTGCGCAACGTCGAAGCCAATGCGGGCGACAAACTTTCCGTCGAAGCCACCTTCGTCCGCGCTACCGCCCGCGTGGATCGCGTCCAGCGCATCAACATTGACCCGGTGGCGAACGGCCTGACCGAAGTCAAACCCGATCTGGTTTTGCCCGCCGAAGGCAGCAACCGCGCGCCGGTCTTGCTTGCGCCCGCCACTTTGCGCGTCAACGAAGCCGAAACCCGCGAAGTCAATTTCATCGCCTACGACCCTGACACCGGTCAGACGATCCAACTGGCGCTAACGGGCGCAAGCTTCGCCACGCTCATCAATCGCGGCAACGACGTTTACAGCCTGCGCCTGCAAACGCGCGCCAACGACGGCGGCCGTTACGCGCTTTCGCTGAATGCGACCGACAACTTGAGCCAGACCACGACGCTCAACATCACGCTGGACGTGAATCACTCGCCCATCGGCAACCCGCAATCCATAGTCACCGACGAAGACGCGCCCAAACCGATCACCCTGACCGGTCGCGACACGGATGGCGACCCGCTGACATTCGCCATCGTCACCAATCCGCTGAACGGACGGCTGACCGGTACGCCGCCGAATGTGACCTACACGCCGAACACGCGCTACACCGGAACCGACAGCTTCACCTTCAAAGCCAACGACGGCGCTGCCGACAGCGCGCCCGCGACGGTGAACATCGCCATCAATCCAATCAACCGCCCGCCCGTGCTGAACGTGCCGTCCGCCCAAACCGCAAACGAAGGCCAGGAACTGAGCTTTACGGTGTCGGCCAGCGATCCGAACATCGGCCAACTGCTGACCTTCACGGCCACGAACCTGCCGGGCGGCGCAAGTTTCAATCAAACCAGTAACACCACAGCGCGCTTCGTCTGGACGCCGAGCTTTACGCAAGCAGGCAGCTACACCGTCAGCTTCCGCGTGGCGGACAACGGCGTTCCGGCGCTGAGCGATACCAAAACCGTGACCATCACCGTCAACGACGTAAACCGCCCGCCCGTACTGACCGTGCCCGGCGCGCAAATCGTCACTTCAGGGCAAAACCTGAGCTTCACCGTTTCCGCGATTGACCCGGACGCCGGCCAAACCGCTGTGCTTTCGGTGGAGAACCTGCCGCCGGGCGCAAGCTTCGATTCGGCCATCGGATTGTTTTCCTGGACGCCAACCGCGCCGCACGCGGGTGCAAACGCAGTGAGTTTCAAAGCGACGGACAACGGAGCACCTGTGCAAAGCGCAACAGCGAGCGTGGCGGTTACAGTAACGATTCGCTGGTCGCCAACAACAACGCCTATTGAAGGAGGCCAAGTTAATGCATTGGTAAGCAACGACACTGGCATCTTTGCTGGCACCAATGGTGGCATTTATCGCTCAACCGACAATGGCCAGAGTTGGGTGGCCGTCAATACAGGGCTAGCTACTTTTACCGTGAACGCTCTTGCCGTCATCGGCACAACCTTGTTTGCCGGAACGGATGGCGGCGGAGTGTTCCGTTCGACTGACAACGGGAATAGCTGGGCTTTGGCCAATTCGGGGATAGGAAGTCAGTTCATTTATGCGCTGACTGCGAATGGCACAACCCTTTTTGCCGGTACATCAAGGGGTATTTACCTCTCAACGGATAATGGTCAAAGCTGGGTCGCAGCCAACACTGGATTGCCACCATCTTTCTCCATTGGCTCACTTGCGATCAGTGGCACGAACATGTTTGCTGGCGTAGATCGCAACGGTGTCTTTTTATCAACCAACAATGGCCAAAGTTGGATCGCCGCCAATACTGGATTGCCGATGGATACCCAATGCACCACACTTGCAATTAGCGGGTCAAGCATTTTTGCCGGGACACGCGGCAGTAGCCCAAGCAACTTGTATGTGTCAACCAATAATGGCCAAAGCTGGAACGTAGTTGCTGGTGCGCCAAGGGCGTTTTATTCGGCATCTATCGTCATTGGCACAACCATCTTTGTGGGAGCTAGCAATGGCATTTTCCGTTCAACTGATAATGGGCAAAGCTGGAACCAAGTACTGACGAATTCTACATTCGCATTTACGCTAAACGGAGCAAGTCTGTTAGCTGGAACTGCGGATGGCGTCTACCGCTCAGTCACCAATGGGAATAGTTGGTCGCTCGGAAACGCAGGATTGACCGCGATAAGTACTGTGGCGCTTGCCGCAGGCAGCGCGGGTGTATTTGCGTCGTTTGGTGACCGATTTGCTGGCCGCCAGCTTTATCGCTCAACTGATAACGGCCAGAACTGGATGGCCGTGACACCATTTCTTCCTGGGATTACCTTCGTTCGTTCAGTCGTCGTCAGTGATACGAACATCATTGCCTGCTCTGATAACGTCTATCTTTCAGCCGATAACGGGCAAAGCTGGAGAGGAGGAACGGGCTTGCCTTCGCCGCGTAACTTAAACACTGTTGTAATTAGTGGAGCGAACCTTTTTGTCGGGACTTCAGCCAATGGAGTTTACCGCTCAACTGATAATGGCAATAGTTGGGAGCCGGCCAATGCAGGGATCGCAAATTCCAACGTGAATTCCATTGCAGTGAGCGGCACCTCGCTTTTCGCAGGAACCAACGGAAACGGAATCTTTCGCTCAAACGATAATGGCCAAAGTTGGGTGGCGGTTAATACAGGCTTGCCGGAGCTGTTTGCCAATGTATTGTTTGTTAGCGGCGCAAACCTCTTTGCTGGCATCGGCACGTTCAGCGGCGTCTATCGCTCCACTAATAACGGAAACAGTTGGTCCGTGATGAACAATGGTTTGCCTGCCAATACCAGGGTCAATGCCTTTGCCCAGAGCGGGTCAAGCCTTTTCGTCGCCACCAGCAATGGCGTTTTTGTCTCGACCAATCAAGGCCAAAGCTGGACGGCGGTCAGCGCGGGCTTGCCGCCAAGCCAAGCTCTTTCGCTGGCGATCAGTGGCAATCGGTTGTTTGTCGGTTTGGCGGGGAGCGGGGTGTACGTGGCACAGTAAATGAAACGGTGAGGGCACGCACAACGGGAACTTTAGATTCATTCACCAGCCAGCTTGAGGATGGCGGCGCGGGTATGTGCAGATAGTCGAAATCGTAAGCCGTCCAGTTGGTTGAGCAAAGGCGCGACTGCCGGCACCAAGCCGCGGGTCTTGGCATCCAACAATAGGCCCAACGTACCGGTAAAACGTACGCTCAAAGTTTGCGCGGTTTGGCGCGCCAGGCCGTCGTCCAAAATGACGATGGCGTCAGACGATTCCAGCGCCAGCGCCAGCACTTCGGTTTCGCCCGATCCCAGATGATTCACCAGCGGCAGCGCCGCTATGCTGATAGGTTGCCGGATGATGATCCAATTCAAGGCTGCTGTGAACCTGCGGCAAAAAGGCGTGCAACCGAGATAAATGTGTGCGATGGGCTTGGCCTGTCTGGCGGCCTGCCGTAGGATTCGCGGCCATGGCCAAGCAAGATGACATTCCCAAGACTGACCCTTCGGAAATCGAGGCG
>CAZRXE010000776.1:0-5166 GCA_964603695.1 uncultured Heliomicrobium sp. | reverse complement strand
TGGCGATGATGCCCTACACCGAGATTCTGTTTAAGCCGGGCAGCAAGTTCAGCTACTCCAATCCCGGCATCATCTTTTTGGGACGTGTGATCGAAAGTCTGGCCGGCGAAGATTATGAAGTTTACATTGATAAAAACATCTTCAAGCCGCTGGAAATGTACCGCAGCTATTTCGACGCGACGCCTTACCATTTGCTGAAAAACCGTTCGGCCAGTTACTGGTTGCGCGACGGCAAGCTGACGCCCGCGCGCTTTGACGCCGATACCGGCATCACCGTTTCAAACGGCGGGCTGAACTCACCGCTCCCGGATATGGTCAAATACCTGACTTTCCTGACCGGCGACGTGCGGCGGCAGGCCGCGTTCGATCAAGTGCTGAAGCGATCTTCGTTGGAAGAAATGTTCCAACCGCAACTTAATCTAACGCCCGGCGATTTGGTCGAATCGCAGGGACAGAGCCGTAAAGACGCCATGGGCTTGTCGTTTTTCATCGAAGACAATTACGGCCAGCATTTCATCGGTCACAGCGGTTCGCAGAACGGCTTCATCTCGCATTTCTATTTCCGCCCGGACACACGGCTGGCCTACATCATCGCCTTCAACACGCACGCCACCGCCGGCGAAAAAGCGCCGGAGCAGGACACGCGGCGGCTGGACAGGGAAATCAAGGATTATCTGTTCCAAAACATCTTTCCGCAGTTTTCCCTGAAAAAATAACTCGTGCGAAACCTCGTGACGTTGTCCGCCATTCTGGAAATCATCGCCATCACGTTGTGGGTGGGCGGAATGGCGGCACTGGCCTTCATTGCCGCGCCCGCCATTTTTCAAACCGAAGCTTCGCGCGAAAAGGCCGGCAAGATGTTCGGCCTGATGTTGCGGCGATTTCATTTGGCGGCTTATGGCTGCGGTGCGGCGATTCTGCTGGCCGGGGCGATGCGCTGGGCGGGAAGTTTCAATCACTACCTTTCGGCTTCGGAAGTGACGCGCTATGTCATCGCCGTGCTGATGCTAGGGCTGTCGCTGTATTCCGGTTTTGTCATTTCCCGAAAGCTGGATCGTTTGCGCGAACTGATGCCCGGCGGCATTGATCAAACACCCAAAACCGACCCGAACCGCGTGGCTTTCAACAACCTGCATCGGCTTTCAACTACGCTGATGGCGTTCAATCTGTTGCTGGGCCTCGCGCTGGCGGTGATGTTTGCGTTGGAAGATTGAGCGCCTGTTTCATCAATTCAATCGGCGCTTCCACGCCTGTCCACAGTCGAAACTGTTCCGCAGCCTGACCAATCAACATCGCCAAACCTCCGAGCGTTTGGCAGCCTGCCGCTTTCGCTTCGCCGAGCAAAGCGGTTTCTTCCGGCGTGTAAATTAAATCGTAAACCAGCTTCACCTGCTGCAAGCTGTCGGCGCGCAGCAGGCTTTGGCCTTCGCTGTGGCCGTGCATGCCGATGGGCGTGCAGTTGATGACCAAATCGGTGTCGCCGGTGAATGCTTCAAGCGTTGCCGTTTTTGCGTTGAACTCTTCGGCCAATGGCGCGGCTTTGCGCAGGTCGCGGCTGTAAATGGTCACTTCCGCGCCACGCTCGCGCAGGCCGTGGCAGATGGCGCGCGCCGAGCCACCCGCGCCAAGCACTGCCGCGCGCGCGTCGCGCAATTCCATCAACGCTTCCAGCGGTTTCATCGCGCCGATTACATCCGTGTTGTAACCGTGAAGCTCTTCGCCTTCGACAACCACCGTGTTGACCGCGCCGATGGTTTGCGCCGTCGGATCAATCCAATCCAAAAACGGCATGATCGCCAGTTTGTGCGGAATGGTGACGCTCAGGCCGCGCAGGTTCCAATTCAGTGTTTTCGTTTTCGGATGCAGCAGTTCGCGGGCGAAGCTTTCAATGTCGGTGACTTCCAGCGGCAGGTAAACGCCGTTGCGACCGAGCGCGGCCAGCGCGGCATTGTGCATCAGCGGTGAACGCGAATGGCCGACCGGATTGCCTATGACGCCGTAAATTTCGCTGTCGCGGGTCAGTTGATTGACGCGGTAAAGGTTGCGCAAGTCAGTGGCGGTCGGCTGTCCAGCGGCGCTTTCGGCTCCCCGCCGCAGCGAACCGAAAGTCAGCACGCCGCCGCGCGAAGGCGACAGAATGCGCGTGGCAATGCCGGCCAGCGACATCGCCAACGCAATTACCGGCTTTTTGCCTTGCGCGTGGTCAAGCAGTTCAAACAACCGCAAGCTGTCGTTGATGTTTCCGGCCATCGCCGCGATTTTGACCACGGCGGCGGGCGTGGCGGCCATGCGGTCGTAACGCCTGATTAAGTCGTCCGGGGTTTCATCGAAGTTGTGCCAGGAGCAGATCACTTTTTCCCAGGGAATCGGCAAATCGCCGGCGAAGCTTTCCGCCAGATCGAATTCAAAATCGGCGAAGTGAATGGCGCTGACGACTTCCGGCGACAAATTGCGCCAGAAGTTTTGCCGATCCTGCAAACTCAACTCGCGCCGCCCGCCTTGTTCGCGCGGACGAAAGGTCAGCAACAGCGGTTTTCCTTCGGCGAATTGCGGCAGCACTTTCAGCACTGCCCGGCAATCGGCGGCGTCCAGATAATCCAACCGTAATTCGATGATGTCCGCGATTGGCGCGGCGTCGGCGACGGCTTGGAGAAAGGCTTCGGCGGCGGTTTCGGTGATCGGAACGCAGATCATTTAATCCTCGTCTTCGTGTCGGGAATGTTTTTTCCGTTCGATGGTGGCCAGCGCGGCCAGGGCCAGAAAGAGTTGGGCGTTGGCTGTGACTTGCAGATTGAATTCGACAAAGCTGTGGATGGCGATGGCGAAACATCCGGCTAGCGCGCCCATCACGACGGCGCGTTTTTTGCGGTCGTGCGTGCCGACGGCGGAAAAGCCTTTGGCAAACAGCAGCGCGACAAACGCCAGCATCAACACGCCGCCAACGAGTCCGGCGTCGGCCAGCACTTGCAGATAATCGTTGTGCGATTGTTCAACGCGCTGCGCGCCCGTGCTTTGATCGTAGCGAGTGTAAGCGAATTGAAAGGCTCCAAGTCCGACGCCGAGCAGCGGATGATCTTTGACCAATTGTGTTGTCGCGCTCCAGATGTCACGGCGGCTGAAGCGTTCGCCGGCGGGCAGCTTTCCTTCGGTTTCGGTTTGAATCTGCGAGAAGTTCTGAAACAAGCCTTCGGAGCCGGTCATCAAAATCGCGCCGGCCACCGCACCGAGGCCGATCAACAAGGTTGCCGCCGCGCGTAGGAGCACGCTTGTGCGGCGCGGATTGTCTTTGCGGCTGAAAAAGAACGTCGGAATACCGAGCAACGCCAGAAACATCAACTCCGCCGCCAATGCCAACACGCCGCCGCGTGAAGCAGACAGGCCAATGCCTGCGCACATCAGCAAGGCGCAACCGCCGTAAATCAACATCCATTCGCGTTTGGCTGCGCGGCTCAGCAACAACCCGCCCGCCAATCCCACGCCCATTTCCAGAAAACCCGCGAAATGATTGCGGTTGACGAACGGGCCGAAGGTTCCGCGTTGCCATAGGAATTTGCCCGCGTAACGCTGGCTGATGCCGATGAATGCGATGACTGCGCAAACGGCGATGATTGTTTTCACAGCCGCGCCGCGCCGTTCATCCGTGTTGAGGAAGGTGGCGAAGAGCAGCAGAAAACAAATCGAAGCGAACAGTTTGATGGCGAATTGAGAGGTGGCGAAAGGCGAAAAGCTGATGGTGGCGCGTCCCACCGAACTGATCGGCAGGACTTGCACAATGGCGACTGCGAGCAAGCCAAGCATCGGCCAGACCAGCGGATTGAAACTGATTTTGAGCGCACCCTGTTGGGCTGCCGACAGCGCCCACAATCCGACCAGTCCGAAAATGCAGACTTCCCACAGCGCGGTAGACCAGCCTTCGACCGCGCCGTAAGGCAAGGGCGTCGCCGCCAGCAGCGCAAGCAGCGCAAAGTAAATGAACTTGTCGAGCATTGAGAAATAACGGAGTGGAAATGAGTGGCAAAAGTGACGGCCTAGCTCTCGAAGGCGTCCTGGCCGGATTCTTTAGAGTGCTGGGCGATGGCGCGCAAAATATCCATCGTTGTGATGATGCCGCAAATTTGCGTACCTTCGGCAACGACGACGCGATGAATTCGGCGGTTGTGCATCAGTTCGCAGACGCGCTGCAAGGTTTCATTGGGCGAAACGGTGACCGCCGGTTTGGTCATGATTTGTCCTGCCAGATTCGGCGACCACGCGCCGATGCTGCTGGTTTTGCGAATGATGTCGGTTTCGGAAAGTACGCCGACCAGTTCGTTGGCGGCGTTGACGACAGGCGCGCCAGTGATACGTTTTTCGCTGAACATTTTGGCGACTTCTTTAAGCAGTGCGGTGTCGGCGACTGTAATCACATCTTTAATCATCACATCGGAAGCGAATAGCGTCATTTGGGTGTCCTCCAAAAATTCAAAGCGAAATGGGAAAGGGCATAAAGCACAACAGGAAAACCAGCAGGCCAATAATGGCGACGATCACGCGCGCCGCTCCCAGGGGTTCTTGTTCATCAATCACGGGCGGATGGCCGGCGCGAATCAAAAAAGTCAACAGCAGCAGCCAAACCACCCAATTCCACAGGCCGTGAAACGCGCCGTAAATCGCCAGTCCCACAACCAGCAAATAACAGCTAATGGAAATGACTTTGTGGCCGGCTTTTCCCAGAACGGCGTAAGTCACGTGCCCGCCGTCGAGCTGGCCGACCGGAATCAGATTGAGGCTGGTCATCAGCGCACCGATCCAGGCGGCGAACATCGCCGGGTTCAATTCCAGACTGGCGGGCAGATGCAAAATTCGCTGAAAGAATCTGAATAACAACGGATCCTGCAAAGAAATCGTCGCTTCGCCGGAAGCAGCGCCATACCAGGGTTGCGCGTAATAGTGCGCGATGAACGCAATCGGAATGATGAACGCGAAACCCGCCAGCGGGCCGGCAATTCCTATGTCGAACAAGGCTCGGCGCGAAGGAATCAAGGATTTGATTTTGATGAATGCGCCGAAGGTTCCCGCCTGCAAAGCTCCCGGAAAAGGGATCAGGAAGGGAATGAAATACGGCGGCGTTGCCTCCACGCCGTACCAGCGGCAGGCTATGTAATGTCCCATTTCGTGAGCCGTCAG
>CAZRXE010000775.1:0-1750 GCA_964603695.1 uncultured Heliomicrobium sp. | reverse complement strand
GAAATCAAGCCTTCGCTGCCGCCGTACCCCGAAGCCACTTTATTCGAAGCTTCTTCTCAACCCCTGTTTCGGGGAAAGGTACACTTTATGTCCATGAAACTTTACGTCGGCAATCTTTCTTTCCAAACGACCAGCGAAGATTTGCAAGACCTGTTTTCGAGTGCCGGCACGGTTGAATCCGTGTCGTTGGTAACGGATCGCGATTCGGGCCGCCCACGCGGCTTCGGATTTGTGGAAATGGCCTCGAGGGCCGAAGGCGAAGCCGCCATATCTCAACTCAACGGCACCGAAATCAGCGGACGCAGTCTGACGGTGAACGAAGCCAAACCGCGTGAGAACCGCAGCAGTTTCGGCGGCGGACGAAGCGGCGGCGGCTATGGCGGCGGCGGCAGGTCGCGTTATTAACCCGTTTCCAAACATCACCAACACTGGCTAAGCAGGGCGCTCTTGATCGTAGGTCTTCGGTCGAGAGCGCCTTGTAACATTCCCGCCGCCGATCTTCGCACCGCTTGATGCGAACGAAGGCGATGATGAGAAACCAAACGGCAGTTGAGCGCCGTCAAGCAAAAACCAAAGTGAGGTAAGACCATGACTTTATGTGAGCTTTGCGTGCTTCAGCAGGAAGACGGCCGTTGTTCCAACGGCTACAAGACGCCTGCAAAAATGCGCTGCGTAGATTTTTCTCCCGGAATTGAGCGGTTTTGCGCCACTCCGGCAGATCAGGTCAGGCAGGAACAGATTAAGCAGATGGCCGTCTACTTCGGCATTACGGGCAGAGAACTCAAGCGTGTGATGGCAATGAGCGAAGCGGCCAATAAACCGGCAACGGTAAGGTTATGATGTGGTGAAAACTTCAACGGTTAAAGTCGCGCTACGCTGAAACGTGGCGGTGGTCGTTTTCCCATTGACGCAAAAGGAGAGACACGATGGAGCAACGTCTATATACAATCGGCGACCGGGTCGAGCAGTTATGCGCGGTGTGTTGTGAAGAGAGAGCACACATGGTGATCGCAGTCAGTAAACGAGGTCTGATTACGCGCGTAAGCTGCTCTCAATGCGGCACGCAAGGCAGGTTTAGAGTCAACAAGAATTCAGTGGAAAAGCGCACTCCGCCCGGGCGGAGCACCCCTTACGATTGGACGCGCACCTACCGCAAAGGCCAGGCAATGCTGCATCCGAAATTCGGCGAAGGCGAAGTGATGGCCGTCATCGAGCCGAAGAAAATAGATGTCATGTTCCTGGATCGCGTCCGCCGGCTGATCCATTCTCGCAGCGAGCCGTAAGGGCGTCGGGTGCCCGCCCATTCAATTCAAAAAGCGCAAACGTCACGAAAGCGGTTCTTCGACCCTTTCCGTGGCGGGTGCGCTTTTTGTCATGACGGCGAGGCAATCCGTCGCTCTTGTTCAGACCGTATTTTCCGGCGAATTCAATTCAAGCCTGAATGGAGCATTCAATGAAAAATTCCGCATCCCGTAAACCGCGCCGCCTGCGCTGGATTCTTCTGACAATTTTGCTGGCCGGCATTGCCTGGCTGGGTTTTGATCTGTATGGCCCGCATCATCATCAAATGCGCAATTTCGATCCAAACGAAGTGGCGCGGCTCGAAACCGCCATGTGGCGTTCGTATTACGACAAGGAACAAGTGAAGCTTTTCAATCAACTGACGGAGTTGCTGCGCACGCAATACAGCATGCCGTTCGCGACCTCGAACACCGTCGCTTACCAGGCCGCCAAAGGCGCGTTCGTCTTC
>CAZRXE010000774.1:0-3424 GCA_964603695.1 uncultured Heliomicrobium sp. | reverse complement strand
ATTTACACGTCGAGGGCGATCACGTTCGCGCTGTGTTGCTGCACGATCCTTCCATCGAAGGGCTGGATATGGCCATTTACATGGATGGTTCCGGCAGCATGAAGGAAGAGTACGAGTACAAGCCGAAAACGCGCGGCTTGCTGGATTGGTGGTACGGACGCCCAGTGGAAATGCTGCCCAATCAAGTCGAGCCGCAGGTTCGCTGGATGCTGGAATATCTGGCGACCAAAGACCGCAACGGCATTTTGCGCGTGGCCTATTGGGCTTGCGGAAAGAGCGGCGCGGAAATCGAATTCGTCGGCGATTTGCGCGGCGTGGACGTGCAGAACTACAACTTCCCCGGCCCGCGCGAACTCGGCAATTACACTTATCTGAAACCGGCAATTAAAAACTTTGTCGCTTATATGAAAGAGCAAGTCGCCCAGGGCGCGAAGCAAGGCTGCGCGGTGTTCGTCACCGACGGCGTGATTTTTGACGCCGATAAAGTCAAAGCTTTCAGTCGCGAAATCGCGCAGGACATCGCTTATGGCCGCTTGCCACGATTGAATTTCATTCTGGTGGGTGTGGGCGATCAGGTGGACGAAGAGCAGATGGAAGACATCTGCCACGAAGAATATCCCGGCGTGGGACATCTGTGGTGTCACCGCATTGCCGAAGAAATCAGTCAGGTTGCCGAACTCGTCGCCGTGCTGGTGGATGAAACGATGACCGTCGCTGCCGGCGGCACGATTTACGACGACCGCAGCAACGTGCTGAAAATTTACGAAGGCCGTTTGCCCGCCGTGCTGGAATTCCCAATTCCCGAAGGTGCGCGCAGCTTCACGCTGGAAGTCAACGGACGGCGCTACACGCAGCCTCTGCCGGAAGAGGGCGACCATCACGGCGATGAGGACGAGGATCATCATTAACCGGTGCGGTACCGCGCGCGTAAGCAAGCGACGACTGTTGGCAGGCCGCTTGCTTACGCGCGCGGTACCGATTCAATAGGAAAAGCAATGGGACACGAAGTTATCGTCAAACCGTTTTCAGATGTTCACAACCGTGACGGCAACGTGATTGCCACGCTGTTGCACGATCCGACCGTCGAAGGGCTGGATGTCGCACTTTACATGGACGGCTCGGCCAGCATGGAAGATGAATACGGGCCGCGCGGCGTGCTGGCCAAACTGGGGCCGGTGCGAAATCTGGTCGAACCGCAAATGCGCTGGATGCTGGAATACCTGGCGACCAAAGACCTCGACGGCGTGTTGCGCGTGGCTTATTGGGCGACAGGCAGCGGCGCGGACATTGAATTGGTCGGCGACCTGACGGGAGCGGAAGCGCAGAATTACAAGTTTCCCGGCCCGCGTTTTTACGGCAAAGGAACAGTGATGTTGCCGGTGTTGCGCGATTACATCGCACACATTCGCAGCCAAACCGCCGTCAAACGGGTGCAACGCGGTTTGGCCGTCATCATCACGGATAGCCAGCTTCACGACGCCGAAGACATCAAAGCCTATTCCGCGCAGGTGGCCAAAGAAATCGCCGGCGGGCGTTTGCCGCGATTGAATTTCGTGCTGGTCGGCGTGGGCGATCAAGTGGATGAAGAGCAGATGGAAGACATCTGTCACGAAGAGTATCCAGGCGTGGGGCATCTGTGGTGTCACCGCGTAGCCGACCGTATGGAAGAAATGGCGGAACTCGTCGCCGTGTTGGTGGATGAAACGATGACCGTCGCCGCCGGCGGCACGATTTACGACGACCGAGGGCGTGTGCTGAAAATTTACGAAAGCCGCTTGCCCGCCGTGCTGGAATTCACCGTGCCGGAAGGCTGCCAAAGCTTCACGCTGGAAGTCGCCGGTCAGCGCTACACGCAACCGCTGCCGGACGAAGACCACCACGAAGAAAAAGCGCCTTCCGTGTTTCGTAACCTGATCAATCACGTTGCGCCAGAGCGCGGCAAACGTCATCGCCACTAAAACAAAATGTGAGGCAGGCCGGCGAGCTTGCCTCAAGTTTTTGGAGAACCCGAAATGGCCGGCCACGAACCAACTCAACAGACTTCCGAACACGTTCATCATCCCGGTTGCAATCACAACCATCACGATCATCACCACGAACACGGCCACAATTGCGAACACGAGCATCACGATCACCACGATCATCACGATCACGGCCCCGGTTGTAAGCACGACCATCACGAACATCACGAACACGGCCACGACTGTGGCCACGAGCATCATCACGAAGATCATCACGAACACGGCTCCGGTTGCAGTCATCATCATCACGACCATGATCATCACCACGACCACGCGGAGCGCGAACGCCGTCTGGCATATCTCGGAACCAAAGCGGCGGAAAACGGCGGCAGCGCCTGCCAATTCGACTTGGACGCGGTGATTCCCGGCGAGACGGACGACATCGGGCGTTTTCAAAAACTGGAGCAGTTGGTGGAAGCAAATGCCGGCATTACCGACGCTCACGTTCGGCGCGACGGCGAGTACCCGGAAATCTGCGTGCATTACGACAACGCGCAGCTTCAACCGGCGCAAGTCGCGGCGCTGGTGAAATCCATCGGCGCGGAAGTTTCCGCGCGTTACCTGCACAAAACCTGGTTCGTGCGCGGCATGGATTCGGCGCAATGCGCTTACGTCATCGAATACGTGCTGGAACGAGTGCCGGGCGTTCTGGACGCCAACATCGCTTATTCAACCGAGCGGCTGGTGGTCGAATACGACAGCCACGCGATCAAACCCGCCGAGATCGAAGCGAAGGTCAAACACGTCGGTTACGAATTGGAAGAACCCGAACGCGGTCACGTTTGCGCGTTTCATTCGCATGGCAACGGGCTGGCTCCGAAACTGGAAATGCCTTTGGTCATTGCGTCAGGTGTTTTGATTGCGGCGGGTTTGGTTTGCCGCTTCCTGCTGCAAACGCCTGAAGTCGTGCCGACGGTGTTGTTCATTCTGGCCCTGATTGCCGGAGGTTTTTTCGCTGTGCGCGGCGCGCTGTTGTCCTTGCGGCAGGGCATTGTGGACATCGAAACGCTGATGGTGCTGGCCGGCGTCGGCGCGGGATTTCTGGGCGCGTGGTTTGAAGGCTCGTTCCTGCTGTTTTTGTTCAGCCTGGGCCACGCGCTGGAACATCGCGCAATGGAACGCGCGCGTCGCGCGATTGATGCGCTGGGCAAGTTGCGGCCTGAAACCGCGCGGTTGAAAGTCGGCGATGGGTTAAAAGAAGTTCCAGTCAAACAGATCAAACGCGGCGATCTGATTGTCATACGTCCCGGCGACCGCGTGCCGCTGGACGGCGTGATTTGCAGCGGCCAATCTTTTTTCGATCAAGCGACCATCACTGGCGAATCCGTTCCCGTGGCCAAAAGCGCCGGCGACAAAGTCTTCGCCGGAACCGTCAACACCGAAGACGCCGTCGAAGTCGAAGT
>CAZRXE010000773.1:0-3037 GCA_964603695.1 uncultured Heliomicrobium sp. | reverse complement strand
ACAGCAGCTTGACATCCAGTTTTTCCAGGCTGTCCGATTCTTTTGAAGGCGCTGAAGCATAGACCACCTTGAAACCTTCTTTGGCTTTTCGTTGCAGCCCTGATTTGACGCCGGTCACTTCGATACTTTTCTTCAGATCTTCGGCTTTGGCGGGAAGTTGGACTTTTTCCGGGCTTCCGTTCACTGAGAGAAATTGCAGCTTGGCGAAAATGGCGGGTCTGTGGTCACTTTCGATCAATTCAATCAGTTCCACGCGGTCTGCTTTTCTGAGTTGAGATTGAGAGGTTTCAGTTTTTTCGGCGCGGCAGCCGAAAAAGGTCAATGCGGTCAGGCACAACAGCATTGTCAGGGATTGGGTTTGCTTACGCATTTCAGCTTCTCCTTTATCTGGCTGAACGGTTTCTCAGTTCCGGGTGCGGTTCCAGGTAATAGTGTCGGTCGCGAGCGAGAACAATGGCGTGGCGCAGGGCGACCATCTGGTCGGGAATGAAAATGCTTAGCTCGGGGGCGAAAACGGTGGAGGTGTGTGCCGCCGTCAAGCTACCGATGATGTATTTGCCGCCTTCGTGGATTTCCCATTGTTTGCGGCTTTGGGCGTATTTTTTCATCGTCATCTGGTCGCGGCTGTTGATGAATTCAAGCACGCCTTGTCGCAGCAGAATGGGGGCCAGGCTGATGCCCAAGGTGATGCCTGCTCCGGTCAAAATCAGCCCCAGCGCCTGCGCAATTTCAAAATCCGGGATCAGTAAAGGCATCAGCCTGTAAGCCAGTCCGCCGACCAATCCGCCGAACATTCCGCCGAAAAGGCCGTGGAGCAACCGGTTTTTATTGCTTTCGACCCAGCGCAAGCTGATGGCCAGCCCGATCAGCGTGCCGGCGATGAGCCAGCCGATTAAATCGCCGAGCAGTTCACCGTTGTTGCGTTCCTGCAAGGAGCTTTTGACAAAAAAAGCGGTGAGGCCGCCAAGCCCGCCCGCAATCGCTCCCAGCATTGCGCCGACCAATGCCCAGCGCGCCACCACGCTACCGCCGAGCCAGTAGTCGCCAAAGCCCACCATCAACCCGCCGATCAATGCCCCAAGCAACGCGAAAATCGTCAGGTCGAACGTCAGGGCGCTTGGTGCCAGGTCGGATAAGTTGACGAGTGAAAATAGAAACCAGCAGACGATGCCGGCGATTCCGCCGACCAGGGCCATTTGGTAGGCGTTTTGTTGAAAGCTGCGCCCTTGTTCCAGTCGCTGGATGAAGGTGTGGTTTTTATTAAGGGCGCGCTGCTGGTTTTTGATGTGGAAGCGGAGGATCGTTCGGCCAACGATGATGTCGTCACCTTCGTGCAGTTCAACTCGATACTCCACGTCGTGGACTTTATTGTCGCGGCGAATTTGCAGCGGCGGCCGACGGATGCCGATGCGCAGAACATCGTTTGGTCTGACGTTCTGCTGCGGCAACGGCTTGGACTGGTCGAGTTCATGGCCATCAAGCGTGCAGGCTGGTTCGCCGACGCCTTCGCGCCAGCCTTTGAGCGCGACGCCGTTGTCTTCTTCCAACTGGCTTAAGAGTTCGGGCAGCACGTCCCGCAGCGATTCGTCCTCGTCAATCTGGACTTTGGCGTGAACTTCGCCGGCGTTTGTATCAAAAATCATCTGGTACTTGGGCATTGCGAACCAAGCTCCTTATGTTTGGCAGAAAGTGTTTGGCGGAAAGTCTTTTTAATCGGTTTCGTAACAGGAGGCCAGAGAATCCGGCAGGTTTTCAATCACCCAGGAACATTTCACGCAGCGTCCGTTTTCCATATCCCAGCACGCGACACACATCGAGCGGGTACATTGCTTGCAAGGGCGCAAATCGCTGTCGGCGGCCTGACTGCCGCAGGCGGAGCATTGGCCCGCGCGCGCGCGTTTGCCCGTTTCGTGTTCCCACCAGTCCGCACCTTGCAGCGCCAGCAGCGGCGTTCGCAGCCAATGACAATCCTTGCAGCGACAGTGATCGGAACGCCAACAGGCGGCGCACACCGTGTGACCATTGGCGTGCGGGCCGCGCGGGCAAAAGTACGTTCGTTTTCCCAGCGGTTGTTGGCAGCAGGGACATTTGGCGGAGACTTGCCGCCGTTTCCACATTAACAGCGCGCCGCTGCTGAGAGTTCCAAACAGCACTCCGAGCAGGACAAAAACAAACAGGGAATTGTCGGCGGAGTTGTTCGGCGACTGAACGAACGCCAAGAACGCCGCGCCGCCCAACGCCAGGCCGGTGAAGGCTGCCACACCGGGCAGCCACAAGTCCCAGCCGGAAAAAGCATCGCTTCCCCCCAACTTCCACAGCCCGTGCGGCAACAGACCCAGCGGCACGCTCACCGCCAACATGAACATCGGCGGTGCGATCACTCCGACAAGCAGATAACAAATGGCGACCAGGAAGGTCGCCCCCAAAGTAATGAGTACTCGCGATTCCATATGACTGACGGGCGACAGGGCGAGGCATTCTAAAACAAATCGCAAAAACTTCCAGACGAAACTTCCAGCCGAAAATGCTCAGGCAAACGTTTCGCGCAGCAGCTTCAAGCTTTTGGCCACGGCCACATCCGCGTCTTCCTTGCCTTCCATTTCCAGCGACACATAGCCTTTGAACCCGGCATTGCGCAGGATTTTGGCGATGCGGTTGTAATCAAGCTCGCGTGTGTAATAGACGCCGCCGCCGTAATAAGTTTTGGCTTGCACAACCATCGCGTGCGGCGCTAGTTGTTCCAGTTGCGAATACGGATCGCCGACGAAATTGCCCGTGTCCAGATTGATGCGCAGCCACGGCGAATTGATGGATTTCACCAGCCACAAGCTCTTCTCAGTTGTGTCGTTGAGATTCAGGTTGTGCCCTTTGAAAGAGATCACCGTCTTCATCTCCTTGCCCACCGCTGCCCAATCGCCCAGCCGGTCCAGCACCTGGTTTTTGAGCGCATCCCAATCCCTCGTGAGGCCGCCCAGGTGGGTTTGCACGCTTGGCGTCAGTCCGCCGACGCCGGGGTTCACGTCGTGGCCGAACTGCG
>CAZRXE010000772.1:0-2235 GCA_964603695.1 uncultured Heliomicrobium sp. | reverse complement strand
GGCCACGCCGTCGAAACGAACCGTCGCCGTGGCCACTGGGCACGTCGTGAAACTGCCCGCAATTGCCGGAACGGCGCTGGCGGCGAGGTTCCCCGCGTGGCCGGATTGGAACTTAGCGAATTCGTCCCCAATCAGGTAGTTGAAATTGATCGGGCAGCCGTCCCGATTGACGGCCATCGCCACCAGATAGCCGGTCACGCCCGGATCCAGGTCCGAAGCCAGTAACGTTGTAGTTTGATTGGCCGTCAGGCAGACAAAGGCGTCGGCTACGGTACAGGTCGAGCCGTCCACGAAATACAAGTGAACGAATGCGGACAATTGCGGGTGAATGTTTGTCAGCGCGATTCGTGTGTTTTCACGGATTGGATCGGAACCCGAACTGTAGACCGGATAAATCAACACCGAGCCGGGTTTCTGGTCGCTGCCCGGAATGGCGCGTCCGTCCGCAGTTCGCGTGGGAATCAATCCGCCCGGCCCCGCCGCCGGACAATTGACCGTTACGCAAGCTTGCGTGGGCGCGACATTGACCGAGGGGAAACTGCCGGTGACGTTGACGCAAAGCGTGGTTGAAGGCGGCACGTCGCCGGCTTGAACCAGATAGTTGATGACCAGCGTCGAATTTCCGGGCAACGTTCCCTGCCAGGTGATGGCTGTCGGTGCAACGGTGCAAGTGCCGGCGGCTACTCCGCCAATTGTCGCGGTGCAGTCATTGATGCCAATCAAACCCGGCGGCAGCGCGACCGTCACGGTTCCATTGCCGAGCGAGGCGGCCAGGGGATTGGTCATTCGTGCCTGTCCCGCCACGTTGTTGCCGGGGCCTGTGCAGGTCAACGGATCGGTGAGACTGGCCGTGGGCGTGATTTTCACGCAGCAGGCCAGATCGCCCAGCACGCGCACATCGTCCAGGCGCCAGCCGACATCTCCCACCGACTCGTCCGAAGCCATGCGCCAGCGGAAACGAACGGATTTGCCTTGCAGCGCCGCGCCGAATTGCACGGTGGTCGTCACATAAGTTCCAAACCCGCCCGGATTGATGCCAGTGAACGCCGACCGACCGCCAACCGGATTGCCGAACACGTTGCTGAGCGTGTCGGTGTAGCCTTGCGTTCCCGCGACAAAACTTCCGCCGACTGCTCCGCCGATCACATCGCTGAATGCGCCGCCGTCAATCGAAACTTCAACCACGCCGCCGTCAAATCCGCTTTCCAAAGAGAAGGTGTGGCGGAAACTGAGTTGCGCCGACGCAGACGTGATGTTGATTGCCGGGCTGGTGATGGTCTTGTCGCTCTCTATGTCCGGATCGTTCACGAACAAGGCGTTGGGCGTGCTGTTGGGCGAAGCTGTCGAAGTTACCCACAAAGGCGTGGGCCCTACGGCGTTGGTCGCCGTCCAGTTGGCGGGCAAGGCGGGAGCCGTTACGCCGTCGAAGTTTTCGTTGAGACTGACGAGCAGCGTGCCACTGGAAAAGGGAATGCTGATCGTGCCGAGATTAGTGGCACCGTCAGTCAGGCTAAATGTTGCCAGAGTGTTCGTGCCGCAAGCCTGCGCCGGATTGACGCGGAACGTGAATGTGCGACAAACCGTCGCTCCGCCCGCCGCCACTGTGCCGTAATTCTGCGGCGCGCTCGGATTGGTGACGCCGCCGGTTGTGGCCAGCGTCGCCGTCAGATTACCGGCGTTCGCGCCGCCAATGTTGTTCAGGCAAAGCTGCACTGAGATGGTTTCGCCCGGATCGGCCTTGCCGTCTGTGCTGCAATCTTCCGCCGTGATGGTGCTGCCGGTGAGATTGATGAGCGGCAGGCCTTGCATCGCGCAATTGAAAGTCGCGGTGCCGCCCGCCGCCACCGTAACCGAACCGGACACGGGCAGGAATCCACGCTTGCTGCACGTCACAGTGTAGGTTCCGGGCGCAACGCCGTTCGCGAATGAGTAATTGCCGGTGGCATTGGTGGAGCGGAAAAAGCCTTCCGGCGTGGTCACGGAAACATCAGGGATCGGCACGCCGCCGAGGGAAAGGTTGGTTGCCTGTCCCTGGATCGTTGCTTTGGCAGGCGAAACGCAGGCTGGATTGACCTTGAAACTGAAAATACGAGTGTTCCAGTCAAAGACGGCGGTGGGCGCGTCGGCGTATTCCATCGCCGCCCAGAAGGTGCATTCATCTGCGGGGTCAACACTGAGACTGCTGTAATCTCCCCAGCGATTGAAGCTATTCACTTGAACGCCTTTGGACACGGC
>CAZRXE010000771.1:0-6021 GCA_964603695.1 uncultured Heliomicrobium sp. | reverse complement strand
CCTGCCGCGCTGAAGCTTTTTCCAATCGTGGTTTGTTGACTCAAGTGTGATTTCCTCTCCGAACTCCGTTGGGGATGAACTTTTAAATTCGC
Organism: uncultured Heliomicrobium sp.; assembly: GCA_964603695.1. GTDB lineage: Bacteria > Acidobacteriota > Blastocatellia > RBC074 > RBC074 > RBC074. The sequence goes on along the minus strand of CAZRXE010000771.1, from coordinate 5,929 downwards.
AAGCCTCAGGCCAAAAACGCACCGTTGGCCGATTTTCCCATAACTGCTTTGCCGACAATGGCAGGCAAGCTGCCGGGCGGGCAATCGAAAAACGATGCTGTTGCCGCCAAGCAACGCTATGTGTTTGCAGGTGTCGTTGATGAGCCAATTGCGGCATTGATCCGTCCTGACAAAAATTGTTTCTCAATCCATCAATTGCCTTCCAGTTTTCCTATCTTTTTTTCGCTTAGCAATATGAAGGGTGTGGCGCGCGAAAGTGCCGCATCGCGTTTCAATTCAAACCGGAAAAAGGAATCCATGAAAACCCAGATCAAACTTCGTTCACTACTCAGCCGAAACCGAACCGTCAAATCCGCGACAGTGTCTTTGCTGATCACTGTGTTGGGAATCGGTTTGGCCTTTTCGCTGCTGCCGATTACTTTTCTCCGAAAGATGCAGCCGCGCAAGGCGAAGACAAACTGAAAATTCGCGTTGACGCATGCGCGATAAAAATCCATCCTCATCCGCACGCTATACTGATCACGGTCATAGATCGCGCTTTTCAAGAAAGCCTTTCGAAAGTACGGAACAAACTGAACTAACGGAACACACGGAATTTTCTTTGGTTTTCCGTTTTTTCTGTTATTTCCCTTTGTTCCGTATTCTCAAAGGTCATCTTGGTCAAAAGCTCACATTGGCCGTGCAAGGTATAACGTCATGACTCTTCGTCTCAAATTCATCGTCTATCTGATTGCCGTTCACCTGCTGTTTGCGGGAATTGCGGTGTATCTGCTGACCAAACATCGCGTATGGCTGCTGGCAGTCGAAGCCGTGTTCCTCGTTTCGCTGTACGTGGGCTGGCGGCTGATTCGCCATTTGTTTAACACCATCGAACTCATCAACACCGGCGCGCAATTCATTCAGGACAACGATTTCACTTCGCGCTTCAGCCCTGTCGGACAGCCGGAATTGGATCGGCTGATTGTCGTTTACAATCACATGGCCGACCACCTGCGACAAGAGCGCACGCGGATGCAGGAGCAAAATTACTTTCTGGAAAAAGTGCTGGTGGCTTCGCCTTCAGGCATCCTCACGTTGGATTTCGACGGGCGCGTGGCGATGGCCAATCCGGCGGCGGAAAGAATGCTGCAAACAACGACGGCGGAGTTACTGGGAAAACGACTGCCGGAATTAACTTCGACGTTTGCCGCTGCGCTCGCCCGTTTAAAACCGGGCGAAGCGCGAATGCTGCCGCTGACCAGTCGCCGCCGCGTCAAATGCCGGCGTTCGCAATTTCTGGATCGCGGCTTCACGCGCGATTTTTTCATGATTGAAGAACTGACCGAAGAATTGCGGCAGGCCGAAAAAATCGCTTACGAAAAGATCATTCGCGTGATGTCGCACGAGGTGAACAATTCCGTCGGCTCCGCCAATTCCCTGCTCCATTCCTGCCTGCATTACGCTGACCAACTCGGCGCAGAAGACCGTCAGGACTTCGAGAAGGCCTTGCAAGTAGTCATAGGGCGCACAGATCAATTGAATCTGTTTATGCGCAGCTTCGCAGATGTCTTCCGCCTGCCGCTACCGAACCTGCAACCTTGTGACGTGCAAAAGCTGGCGACGGACGTGGCGCTGCTGTTCAAAGCCGATCTGGCAAAACGAAACATCGAATTGCGTTTAGACGTGCAGGCGCAATTCGACGCCATCCAACTGGATCGCTGCCAGATAGAACAGGTCTTCATCAACGTGATGAAAAACGCGGTAGAAGCGATTGGCGAGAAAGGAACGATCACCATCCGCTTCAGCAGACAGGCCGGCAAACCCTGCCTCGTCATCGAAGACACAGGCGGCGGCATCCCGCCTTCGGTCAAAGCCAATCTGTTCACGCCTTTTTTCAGCACCAAAGGAAACGGGCAAGGCCTTGGCCTGACGCTGGTGCAGGAAATTTTGGACGGTCACAAGTTCGAGTTTTCGCTGGAAAGCCAGCCCGGCCCAACGCAATTCATTGTTTTCTTAGCGCCCCAAGAAACAGCGTGAAAAAAAAGCGACCACTTCAGCGCACAAGCGTCTGTCCCCTCTTTGGTTTTTTGGCGACTTTGCGGCTTTGCGTGAAACTGGTTTTCCTGGTGTCCACCGCCTTAACCTCACTGTGGCCAAAATGGCTTTGAATTTTGCAATTCCGCCACGCCCGTTCGCCTCAACTAATTTCAACCACGGAAATCCTCTTGTCACCCCTGGGTAACTGATTGAAATTGCAGGAACATCCGAATTCCAACGGAAGGCTGGGTTGTGGCACTGAAATTGACAACTCGGAGCCGATTCTTCGTTAAAGGTGAAAGGCGGGAAAAGCATCACCTGCATCCAGTTAAAAATCGAACACCCCCTGTTCAAGAGTTTTATGGGCGCGCAAGGCTGTAGCACTGCGTGTGTCAATTCAAGGGGATCGGAAATTGAAGGACATGACTTTGAGCAAGATAAGCCCAACAAGAGTCAAAGCCGACGCAAAGTTTTTCTATGAAGGCACGGAAAAATTCTGGCTGCGTGGCGCGACTTACGGCACGTTTGAACCCAGAGAAGAAAGCGATTATCCGCCGCCGGAGCGCGTCGCCGAAGATTTTCGATTGATGCGCGAAGCCGGCATCAACGTAGTGCGCATTTACACCGCGCCGCCGCGTTATTTGCTGGACGAAGCCGCGCGCCAGGGATTGCGCGTCATCGTCGGACTGGCCTGGTCGCAGCACGTATGCTTTCTCGATGATGAGCAAACTGCGGAAAATATCCGACAGCAACTGCGCCGCGAAGTCCGTGCCTGTGCCGATCATCCGGCGGTGTTTGCATTCGCTATCGGCAATGAAATACCCGCTCAAATCGTCCGCTGGTACGGCAAAGAGAAAATCGAAGCTTTCCTCAAACAGCTTTACGAAGACGTAAAACGCGAAGCGCCGCAGGCGATGGTCACTTACGTCAACTATCCGCCGACCGACTACCTGGATTTGTCCTTCCTGGATTTCCTTTGCTTCAACGTCTTTTTGCACGAAGAGGCCGATTTCAAAGCCTATCTGAGCAAGCTGCAAAACGTGGCCGGCAATCAGCCGCTGGTGCTGACGGAACTCGGCATGGACAGCATCCGTCACAGCGAGCAGGAGCAGGCGGAGTTTTTGGATTGGCAATTGCGCGAAGCTTATCGCGGCGGCGCGGCGGGCGTTTGCGTCTTTTCGTGGACTGACGACTGGTGGCGCGGCGGCAATCAAATCACGGATTGGGCCTTCGGTTTGGTAGACGCCGACCGCAAACCGAAAGCGGCCTACCATACTGTCAAAGCGCGGTTTGAGCGCATTCCCTTTGAAACAAAATCACAAACCGTCTGGCCGAAAGTTTCCGTCGTCATTTGCGCTTACAACGCGGCCTCCACAATCGAAGACAACCTGGAATCGCTGACGCGGCTGAACTATCCGAACTATGAAGTGGTCGTCGTCAACGACGGATCGAAAGACGCAACGCCGGAGATTGCGGCGCGTTATCCGCAATTCAAGCTCATCAGCGTGCCGAATGGCGGTTTGAGCGCGGCGCGCAATTTGGGTTGGCGCGCGGCGACCGGCGAAATTATCGCTTACACGGACGCCGATACGCGCGTGGACGCAGACTGGCTTTCTTATTTGGTTCAGCCGTTTTTGGACACGGACGCCGTCGGCGTGGGCGGGCCGAACGTTGTGCCGCAAGACGACGGCTGGATTGCGCAATGCGTGGCGCGCAGTCCCGGCGGCCCTACGCATGTGTTGCTCAACGACACCGTGGCTGAACACATTCCGGGTTGCAACATGGCTTTTCGCCGCTGGGCGCTGGAAGAGATAAGCGGTTTCGATCCGACTTACACCAAAGCCGGCGACGACGTGGACGTTTGCTGGCGCTTGCAGGCGCGCGGCTGGCAATTGGGCTTCAGCCCGTCGGCGCTGGTCTGGCATCATCACCGCGATTCGGTCAAAGCTTACTGGCGACAGCAGGTCGGTTACGGCGAAGGCGAAAGTTTTCTGGAACATCGCCATCAGGACAAATTCAACGAACGCGGTCAGACGCGCTGGCAAGGCCGTATTTACAGCCATCTGCCCGCGTATCGTTCGCTGTTCAAATCAGTCATCTATCACGGATTGTGGGGCGCGTCGGCGTTTCCGTCAGTGTATCAGGGCGGCGTGGATCGCTGGACGTGTTTGCCGCAAATGGTCGAATGGCAGGCGCTGACGATGCTGGCTTTCATCGGCGCGATTTTCACGCCGTGGTCGCTGGCGCTGGCCGGGCTGATGATGGCTGCCACTTTCTGGCAATGCTGGGTGCATGCGCGGCAAACCAAGCTGCCCGCCGCCAGAGATGAAATTTCAGATTTGAAATGGCGGCTGATGATTTCGTGGATGCACTACGTTCAACCCTGGGCACGTTTGCGCGGGCGCATCAAAGGTTATTTCAGCGATTCGCACATCTCGCCCGAAGGCCAACGCCTGCTGGATGCATCGCCCTGGCTTTCCGCCGTGGATTCGCTGCGGCTGTTGTTCGACAAACTGGACGCGACTTACTGGGACACGCATTACCGAATGATTGACGACTTCCTGCACTCGCTAAAACAGATTGGCGATGCGGCGCTCGCACCCGTGCGCTGCGACGACGGTTGGGGACAGGAATACGATCTGCATCTGCGCGCCTGCCGCAACTACTCTTTCAAAGTCAAAGTCACGGCGGAAGATCACGGCGGAATGAAACGCCTGTTCCGCGTTCGGTTTGCGCTGCACCGTCGCCGACGCTTTTTCATTGCGGCTGCGGCTGCGGCTGCGGCTGCCGGATCAATAGCGCATTCGTTGTTGCTGCCCTGGAAGCTGGTCGCGACGGCGGCGTTTTTGTTAGTGCTGACACTGGTGCTGCGCGAAATCAGTAAACGCGGCGGACAGGTATTGGCGGCGGCGGAACTGGCGGGCAAGGAATTGAAGCTCTATTCGCTGGTCAGCAAACCGCAGCCGGAAGGCGAAAAGACCGAACCCGCATTCGAGGAGTCCTGACGAAATCCAGTCTATGAAGCAGACACAACCGAAACATGTTTTTCGTTGGGCGCTCGGCTATCTTCGCCCGTATCGCGGGCGAATCGCGCTGTTCCTGATTGTCACCGTGGTGGAGATTTTGTCCGGGCTGTTGTTGCCCTGGCCGATGAAATTCATCGTGGACAATGTGCTGGGCAATCAACCGATGCCGGGTTGGCTGGCGACAATCACGGGTGTGTTCGGCAGCGGCGCTCTGGCAATGCTGGTTCTGGGTTGTACGGCCTACCTGGTGTTTCATTACGCCAGCGAATTCATTTCCGTCGCCCACACGCAAATGCAGCAAAGCATCGGGCAACGGCTGATTTTCGATCTGCGACAGGAACTCTTCGCGCATTTGCAAAGCCTGTCCTTGCGCGACCATTTGCGGCGCGGGCCGGGCGAAACGATCTACCACATTGAAAACGACTCTTACTGCGTCGAGAGCCTGACGATGGGCGGCGTGCTGCCTCTGGCTGGTTCGGCGGCCACGCTCGGCGCGATGTTTTGCGTGCTGCTGGGCATGAATTGGCAGGTGGCGCTGTTGTCTTTGCTGGTCGTGCCGTTTTTGTACTGGGTCAACAATCATTATTCCAATCGCATCGTGGACGCTTCGGAGCGCGTCAAGATGATGGAAGGCGGCGTCATCAATCTGTTCCACGAAGTTTTCACCTCGATTCGCGTCGTCAAAGCCTTTGGCCGCGAATCGCACGAACAGCAACGCTTCCGGGATCAAGGTTCGGCCACGCTCGATGAACGCATCAAACTGACGCTGCAAGAATCGCTTTACGCCGCGATGATTAACGTCGTGACTACCGGCGGCACGTCGCTGATTCTGTTGGTCGGCGGTTATTTCGTTTATCAAAAGCGAATGACAATAGGCGATTTGCTGG
>CAZRXE010000770.1:0-1658 GCA_964603695.1 uncultured Heliomicrobium sp. | reverse complement strand
TTTCCATCGGAGCGTATCAAACCGCCAGGCGCGTGGTTCTAGTGGTATCCCGATTGTCTAATGACGAAAACGAAAAACTGGCACGAACGCTGGCAGTGCCGGTAATTGAGCATTTGCGCCGGATTGAAGGACAGCGAGCTTGGTTGAGCCAGCCCGAACTTAAAGAAATTGCAATTGTGAAGGAGGGAGAACTGAAATGATGGCAACGAATTTAGCGACAAACCTAACAACAATGGATCAACCCTGGCAGACCAGTTTTCCGAATCTGCTCAATCTGCCGCACATTGAAAAAACTTTTTGGCGCGGCATGGCCGTGTATGCGCTGGAAGAACAGGCTTCGCATGTGTATGTGGTGCTGAAAGGCCGCGTGAAAATTCTGCGGACTTCGGCGGATGGTCAGCAGAAGATTTTGTCCATTCGCTATCGCGGCGAACTGTTCGGCGAATTGGCGCTGGCCGGCAGCGAGGTCGAAAACCGCCGTAGCGATGAAGCCGTTGCCGTGGATACCACGCGAGTGGCTATGATTCGCGTCAGCGATTTCTGGAATGCCGCGCGTCGCGATTCGGTCTTGATGCAAAACGCGATGCAATACGTCGCCAAGCAACTGGCCGAATCTCACCGGCAAATCGAAGCACTGGTTTTTGAAAACAATCATCGCCGTCTGGCGCAGGCGTTGATTGAACTGAGCCGGGACGCTACGCAAGCAGGGGAAAACAGCGTCCGGCTGACACATGAGGAAGTCGCTGAACTGATCGGATCCACGCGCGAAGTCGTCACCGGAATGATGATCGAATTTCGCCAGCGCGGCTTGATCGAATACAAACGCGGCGATATTCGCCCGAATCTGGCGCGGCTGACGCGCTTTTTGGAAGAGGAGCAAACTCTTGGGCGGCAAATGATGAAGGTGTAGTTCGCGAGAACGAACGCAGGAGAAGACATCGGGAAGCCTGTCGCCAAACCAAAATGAATTGGTTTGGCGACAGGCTTCTTGCTTTATTTGGTGGCGATCTTCAGCTTCAGAATGAATTGCGCCGTCGTGGCAGGCCGGCTGTTTGAAACCGCCAAACGTTCGCCGCGTTGTTGCCGTTCGCCTTTGTCCACCGAACCAGGCTTGCCGGGCGCTGTCAGAACGTTCGGCTCGATTTCGGCTTTGAACTCTTTCGGCGCGGCGATGGTCGCAATCAAGCCGGCGGTGGCGGCGTTGATCGTGAATTGGGTTTTGCCGTCGGCGCTGATTTTTTCATCGGCGTGCAGCAGCGTCGTGAACGTGACAGGCTGTTTGGCGGCGAGTTCGTCCCTTATCTCGAATCCTTCGGAAGCTTTGAACGTGAACCAACGCGTGAAGCGTGTCAGACCCAGTTCAGGTTTGTAAGTCGCCGCCACTTCCGCGCGAATCGTCACGGCGTTTCTTTCCACCTTCACCTCAGCGATGCGCAACTGATTCAGCAGATCATACGAAAAACCATCGAACGCATCGTGGCCTTTGCCTTCGTTGGCCTGACCCTTGCCATCAACCAGCAAGGTGTTGTGATGAGCCGTCATCGGCACGCCCGCGTAACCGGAATCGCCGGTCAGGACTTTGCCGCCTGCATAAATGATGAAACTGCCTGCGTCCGGGTGGGCGTGGCCGGTGGACAAATGCCAGTCGGGAAACTGTT
>CAZRXE010000769.1:0-7134 GCA_964603695.1 uncultured Heliomicrobium sp. | reverse complement strand
CCCTCGGCCGTGAGCCGCAAACGGTTGCAACGTTCGCAAAAGGGCTGCGTCACGGGGTTGATGAAACCGACTTCGCCGGGCGCGCCGTCGGCAAAGCGCCAGCGGCGGGCGGTTTCGCTCAGGTTTTCGGATTTGACGCGTTCGAGCGGAAAGGCTTCGTGAATGCGGGCGCGGGTTTCTTCGCCGGGCATGACCATTTCGCGCTTCCAGACTTTGCCGTTGTCGAGCGGCATGAATTCGATGAAGCGGACGCGAACGTCTTTTTCGCGGGCGAATTCGGCGAAGCGGACGGCTTGATCGTCGTTGATGCCGCGCATCATCACGCAATTGATTTTGACCGGAGCAAGGCCGGCTTCGAGCGCGGCCTCGATGCCGTCCAGCACGCGCGGCAGTTCGTTGCGTCCGGTGAGCAGCGAAAACCTGTCCGGCGTCAGCGAATCCAGACTGATGGTGATGCGCTGCAAACCGGCGGCTTTCAATTTGTCGGCGCGCCCGCGCAGGAAGTGCGCGTTGGTGGTCATCGCCAGATCAGCCACGCCGGGGATTTGCGCCAATCGTTCGACCAGACTTTCCAAATCGCGCCGCACCATCGGTTCGCCTCCCGTCACACGCAACTTATTGACGCCCAGGCTGACGAAGACTTCCGCCAGTTGGAGAATCTCTTCGTAACTGAGAATCTCCGCCTTCGGCTGCCATTCCATCGCCTCCTTGGGCATACAGTAAAAGCAGCGGAAGTTGCAGCGGTCGGTGACGGAAATGCGCAGGTCGCGGATGGCGCGGCCAAAACTATCTTTTAGAACATTTGGTAGAACATTTGGGAAACTCATTTGGTTCATTTGCTTGCCTTTGGAATTGATCGGCAAGTATTCTACCAGTCGCCGATCGGAAGTCACAAAATCAACCGAAAACATTCAAGAGAGACAACAAGAGAGATAAGCGATGCCCGAACTACTGGAATCGAAAATCGTCGCGCGTTTGCGCGAGATTGTGGGGAAAGATGCAGTCGCGGTGGACGACGCCGAACTGATGGTTTACGAATGCGACGCGATGACGACTCATAAATCGCGCCCGCTGGCCGTGGTTTTTCCGCGCACGACGGAACAGGTTTCGCAAATCGTCCGGTTGCTCGCTGCCAACGGCATTCCCTTCGGGCCGCGCGGCGCGGGAACGGGCTTGAGTTCCGGCGCGATTGCCACTGGCTGCGAAAAAGGCGAACGCTCCGTGACCATTGAAATGGCGCGCATGAATCGCGTTCTGGAAATTGATTACGCCAACCGTCGCGCCGTCGTGCAACCGGGCTTGATCAATGTCCGCCTGTCACAAACCATTGCCGCGCGCGGCTACCATTACGCGCCGGATCCTTCCTCGCAGACTTCCTGCACCATCGGCGGCAACGTCGCTGAAAATGCAGGCGGGCCGCACTGCCTGAAATACGGCGCGACGACCAATCACATTCTAGGCGTTGAAGTTGTGCTGCCGACCGGCGAAATCGTCAATTTCGGCGGCGCGGGCGCGGACGCGATTGGTTACGACCTGCTCGGCGCGTTCGTCGGCAGCGAAGGCACAATGGGCATCACCACCAAAGTCACCGTCCGCCTGACGCGCAATCCGCAATTGGTCATCACTTTGTTAGCGGACTTCCTGGACATCAACGACGCCAGCCGCGCCGTCTCGGCCATCATTGCCGCCGGAATGCTGCCCGCCGCTTTGGAAATGATTGACAAGGTGACGATCAACGCCGTCGAAGATTCGATTTACGCCGCCGGTTATCCGCGCGACGCGGCAGCCTGCCTGATTGTCGAACTCGACGGTTTGCGCGCCGGGCTGGAAACACAGGCGCGCGAAGCCGCTGAAATCTGTTATCGCCACAACGCCCGCATCGTTCGCGAAGCCCGTGACGAAACCGAACGCAAAAAACTCTGGGCCGGGCGCAAGGGTGCGTTTGGCGCACTCGGTCGCGTCAGCCCGGATCTGTTGGTGCAAGACGCCGTCGTGCCGCGCACCAAACTGCCGGAAACGCTGGCCGGCATTTACGCCATCGGCGCGAAATACAACCTGCGACTTTCGACGGTCTTTCACGCGGGCGACGGCAATTTGCATCCGAACCTGAATTACGACGGACGCGACGCGGACGAGGTGGCGCGCGTTCACGCCGCCAGCAAGGAAATTATGAAACTCTGCGTGGACACCGGCGGTTCGATCACCGGCGAACACGGCGTCGGCGTGGACAAGATTGATTACATGCCGATGATCTTCGATCAGGCTTCGCTGGATGCCATGCTCGCCGTCAAGGGTGTCTTCAATCCGCTGGGATTGTGCAATCCGGGCAAAGCGGTTCCGGCGCAGAAAATGTGCCGCGAACACAAAAAGGGATTTGATCATCTGTTGGCCAATTGATCGAAATGAAATTGAGAGCGCCACGAAATCGAACCATTACGATGACTGCTGAGGAGCAATCGCGCTACAGCGATCATCTGCTTCGATTGAAGAATCCAACACCGGTGGAGAAATTGATCGGGCGAACTGTTTGTCAGAATCTGTTTGAGGCAATGCCGCTTTTGCCCGAAGGGTTTGTGGACCTGCTCATCGTTGATCCGCCTTACAACCTGGACAAGGCATTCAATCAAACTCAATTCAAAAGCCTTCCGACGGAGGACTACGAAAGATGGATTGATCTTTGGCTCGGCCAGCTACGACGAGTTTTAAAGAACAATGCTTCGGTGTACATCTGCTCGGATTGGCGTTCTTCCGCTGCCGTCCAGCAAGTCGCCGAAAAATATTTCGTTGTGCAGAACCGCATCACCTGGGAGCGCGAGAAGGGACGCGGGGCATTGGCAAACTGGAAAAACTGCTCCGAAGACATTTGGTTCTGCACGGTCGGACGCAATTACACATTCAACACTGACGCTGTGAAGCTCAAGCGCAAAGTCATTGCGCCTTACACTGACGCTGATGGCGAGCCGAAAGACTGGCTGAAAGGCGATGATGGCGATTTTCGCCTGACTTACCCATCGAATCTTTGGACTGACATCTCCGTGCCATTCTGGTCCATGCCTGAAAACACGGATCACCCGACGCAGAAGCCGGAAAAGCTGATCGCCAAACTAATACTGGCCAGTTCCGCTCCGGGCGATGTGGTCTTTGATCCCTTTCTTGGTTCGGGCACGACTTCGGTCGTTGCCAAAAAGCTGGGGCGGCGCTTTGTCGGAATTGAGCAGGAAGAGCTTTATTGCTGTCTGGCAGAAAAAAGATTGGCCCTGGCGGAAGAAGATTCTTCGATTCAGGGCTACCACGACGGCGTTTTCTGGGAGCGCAACAGTTTGCCTGTTAGGTCAAGCCGCCTCGCTTGAAACAAATGGCGAACAGAAATCAGTTCCTCTATTTCATTGCCGGTTGCGTAATCGTCGTGCTTGGGCTGAGTGTCAGAAGGCAGGCGGACTGGTATCCGAAGTTTGTCGCAGATTACGCCGGAGATGCTTTGTGGGCGTTGATGATCTTTGTCGGCGTTGGTTTTTTGATGCCGCGCTGGGCGAGTTTTCGCGCGGCGTTGGTGGCCTACAGCTTTTGTTTTGTGATTGAACTCAGCCAGTTGTATCACGCGCCGTGGATTGATGGTTTGCGTCACACGCGGCTGGGCGGATTGATTCTAGGCTACGGTTTTTTGTGGAGCGACTTGCTGTGTTATGCAGCGGGCGTTGCGGTTGGCTGGCTGGTTGAACTGGCCGTCCTTCAATCGAGAAAGGAACCTGAGCGATGATCGAACTACAAGTGATTGGCGTTGTTCATAACACGCGGCGGATTGTCGAAGATGACAATTGGGGCGGCATCGTTTCAGCGATTGAAATTTTCGATCCGATTGGCGCGGAAGGTCTGGCGGGCATTGAAGACTTCTCGCACGCTGAAGTGATCTTTTACTTCCACCAGGTCGAAGAACAAAAGATCGTCACCGGCGCGCGGCATCCGCGAAACAACTCGGCCTGGCCGCGCGTGGGTATTTTGGCGCAACGCGGCAAGAATCGTCCGAATCGGCTGGGACTGGCCGTCGTCAGGATCGTGAAGCGAGAAATGAATAAGCTTTACGTCGAAGGGCTGGACGCGATTGACGGCACGCCCGTGCTGGACATCAAACCGGTGATGCGGGAATTCCTGCCGCAAGGCAACGTGCGGCAGCCGGAATGGGCGACCGAAATCATGAAGAATTATTGGCAGCAACATTCGCAGGAATGATATGACCGAAGAAGACAAAATCAACGAGGCGCTGGCTCATCACCTCAGTTCGTCGCTTTCCGCCGAAGCGGAAGCGCGAATTCGCGAACTGTATGGCGCGGAGGTCGCGCAAAGAGTAAAAGCCATTTACAACGCCGCGCTGAATTGTCCCATGGACTGGCGTTCAGCAACGATGGATTCCGCGCTTTCCGCGCTGCGCGATTTTCTAGCGCGGGAATATCCGTGGCTATCGCCTGAAGCCAAATCATCGCTGAATTACTGTTTCGTTATGGCCTGGAAATGAACGGCGGCTTTTCAGCGGCAAACAATAAACATGTTCAAGACGCTGTTAGTTTCTTTTCTGGCCGGAGTCGCAGGCTACATTGCCGGCGTGTTGATTGGAATCGTGCTGGTCAATTTGCTTTCTTCAAATCGGCACGACCGCGCGCAAGAAGCCGTGATGACAGGTTTCTTTTTCGTCGGACCGGCAGCGGCGGTTTTGGCTTTCATTGTGACACTGATTGCGAGGCGGATTCGCTGAGCGCAACAACAGGAGGACAACTCAATGGTGATTACGACGGAATATGTGGACATCGAAGTGGACGGTAGTCCGATGCGGATGTTCGTCTGTGCGCCCAAATCAGGAGCCACGGCGGGGATTTTGTTTTATTCGGACATCTTTCAATTGACCGGGCCGATGGTGCGGGTGTGTCAACGGCTGGCGGGTTATGGCTTTGTTGTGGCCGCGCCGGAGATTTATCACCGGCTGGAAGCGCCGGGAACAGTCATTCTCTTTGATGACGACGGGCGAACGCGCGGGCTGGACAATGCGCTGAAAACGCCGGTCAAGGATTTCGATGCCGATTGCCGCGCCGCGCTGGATTATCTGAGCCGGCATCCGCTGGTCGCGCCCGGCAAATTGGGCGTAGCCGGATTTTGCATCGGCGGGCATTTGGCTTTTCGCGGCGCGTTGCAACCGGACGTGCGCGGGACGGTTTGTTTTTATCCCACGGGCGTTCACAACGGAAAGCTCGGTCAGGACGCGGACGCCGGAACCTTTGAACGTTTCCAGGAAATCGCGGGCGAGATGCTGATTGTCTTCGGCACGCTCGACCCGCACATTCCCGAAGACGGGCGCGCCAAAATCGTCAACGGCTTGCAGCAGGCGGGAACTCGTTTTGATTTGAAGCTCTATCCGGCGGAACACGCTTTCATGCGCGACGAAGGCCCGCGCTACGATTCGGAAGCGACGGATCAGGCATTCGCGGAGATGATCGCGTTCTTCCGCCGGATTTTCGCTTAACCGAGCAACGTCCGCAGGTCGTGATTGACCAAGTCGCCGATGCGGTCAATGGTCAGGTCGGCGGGTGGATACGTGGCCAGGGTTTTCGGGTCGAGTGCGTAATGTCCCTGTCGCGGGAAAATGGTGAACAGGCGGTCGCCCCAGATGTCTTTCATCGCCGTCAGAATGCGCAGCTTGTCGTCCACCATCACGTATTTTTTGGCTGGGTAATGCCGCTCGACGTCGCTCAGCATTTGTTCTTTGTGAACGTAAATCAGCACGCGGCCTTCAACGGCTTCCCACAGCCCGGAGCGGCGGACTTTGCGCGGCTGGAAGACTACGTCGCCGTCCGACAGGATGACCGTCGGCCCAATTTGCCGCGCGTGATCCAGCGCATCGAGCGAGCCGGGATAGAGCCGGTTGGCAAAGGGATAATTGACCAGATACTCCGACAACATCAGCAGGCTCGGATCATCCAGCGATTCCAGCCGGTACCGCTGCAACGCGCCCAAATAGTCCACGTAGCCCAACTCCGTGCGTAATTGTTCCAGGATGGCAATGTAGCGGCTGCGCTTTTCCGCGCCGAACTTGCGTTCCAGGTAATTGCGCAAGTCCGCCGTCACGCGGTCGTGTTCCAGCAAGGTGTTATCCACATCAAACAGAAAAACCACGTCCTGCGGTGTCGTCATACAGGTTCCTCCAAACGTTTATTTGTTGTTGGTGAGATGGCGAATGCCGTCCTGTCCGGCGATGATGACGTCATTGGCCATAAACAGAAACAGTCCGTGTTCGACAATGCCTGCGCGTGAATTCAGGTCGGCGGCCAATTCCAGCGGGTCTTCCATCGGCCCAAAGTCGCAATCCAGAATCAAATTTCCAGAATCGGTCAAAAAACGCGAACCGTCCGCATTGTGCCGAACTTCGGCCTTTGCACCGAGCGATTCCAAAAATTGAAGCTGCGAACGCCAGGCGAACTCCAACACTTCTACCGGCAAACGAAACTTTGTGCCGAGCTTGTCTGAGAGTTTGCTTTCGTCGGCGACGACGACAAAGCGGCTGCTGGCTTGCGCAACGATCTTTTCGCGCAACAACGCGCCGCCGCCGCCTTTGATGAGGTGGAAGTCCGGGTCAATTTCATCCGCGCCGTCAATCGTCACATCCACGGGCTGCGGCAGATCATCGGGCAACAGCGGAATGCCCAACTTGCGCGCCTCTTCGTCAGTCTTGCGCGAAGTGGCGATGCAAATGATGTCTTTCAGTTGACCATCAGCCAGCATTTGCCCGATGCGCCGCGTGGCGAAAATCGCCGTCGAACCCGTACCGAGTCCGACAGTCATGCCGGATTCGACAAATCCGACCGCGCGCTCGGCGGCTTGTTGTTTCAGCAGAGTTTGTTGATCTGACATAGTTCCTCAAAACTGTTGCGGACGGAAAGCTCCCGGATTGTTCCACCGGGTGACATTCAATTTTCTTTGGACGGAATTTCGCGATGAATGAAAACGGCAACTTGCGGCTATGTTCGTTCGGTACTGCTAAGAATTGCATTCAGCCCGTCAGTGCCTGCCTGACGGCATCATCGCCAATTTCAAGCGGCATTTCAATTCCGGCAGGCAGGCAGCGAGGGGAGGCAATGGACCAGAGGCGGG
>CAZRXE010000768.1:0-1750 GCA_964603695.1 uncultured Heliomicrobium sp. | reverse complement strand
ATACAACGACCCGCAAAACTTTCGGCAGTACAGCTTTCCTGGCATCTCGCTCAGCAAACTGGCCCGGGAATTGGAAACCAAATTGAAAATCCGCACGATGCGCGTCGTCGGCGATCCGAACCTGACGATCAAACGCGCCCTGGCCAGTTGGGGCAATTGCAGCCTGATGCCCGGCGTCCCGTTTATTTCGCAACCCGGCGTAGACGCGCTCATCATCGGCGAAACCCACGAATGGGAACTGGTCGAATACGTGCAGGACATGATTTCTTCGGGACAAAAGAAAGCCTTGATCGTGTTGGGCCACGTCGTTTCGGAACAATCCGGCATGAAGTTTTGCGCCGACTGGCTGAAAGGCTTTGTCACCGAAGTCCCGATTGAATTCATCGCGGCGGCGGAACCGTTTTGGCGTCCAGATAGGCCTGTGACGAATTAAACTGAAACCTCGCAAGAGCCGATTCAACAGCACGAAGGCATAAAGAACATTTGGCACTCACTGAAGGGCACACTATGAAAAAAAACCTCGTAGCAAGTCTTCCTCTGCTTGCGGTTGTTTTGTCGAGCATAACGCTAATGGCTCAACAGCAGCGCCAGCTCACGCCCGAGCAACAAGCGCAAATTCAAGCCCAACAAGCCGCCACGCGCGAAGACCATAAACAGATGATGCAGTTGCTCGGCATCAAGGAATTGCGGCCCGGCGCGAACGGCAGCAACAAAGACGCGCCGAATTTCGCCAATTACGACGAATCAAAAGTGAAACCATATTCGCCGCTGCCTGATCCGTTGACGCTGAAAAACGGCAAGAAAGTCACGTCGGCCAAAGTGTGGTGGAATCAGCGGCGGGCGGAAATCGTCGAAGACTTCGACCGTGAAGTGTATGGCCGCGCGCCGAAAGTCACGCCCAAAGTGAACTGGGAAACCGTCAGCACCACGAACGAAGAAAAATACGGTGTACCGGTCGTCACTAAACAGTTGGTCGGCCACGTGGACAATTCGGCGTATCCGACAGTAACTGTGGACATCAAGTTGACGCTAACGACTCCGTCCAAGGCGGTGAATGTGCCGGTGATGATGGAATTGATGTTTCAATTGCCGCCGCGTCCGGCGAATGCGCCGCCATTGCCGCAACAGCCCGGAACGCCCTGGCAGCAGCAGGTGTTGGAAAAAGGCTGGGGCTACGCAACGCTGGTTCCGACCAGCATTCAAGCGGACAACGGCGCGGGTTTGACGGCAGGCATCATCGGTCTGGTCAACAAAGGTCAACCGCGCAAAGCCGATGATTGGGGCGCGCTGCGCGCGTGGGCGTGGGGCGTCAGTCGCGCGCTGGATTACTTTGAAACCGACAAAGCCGTCAATGCGAAAATGGTCGGACTCGAAGGCCATTCGCGCTACGGCAAAGCGACGCTGGTGGCAATGGCGTATGAACCGCGATTGGCCATAGCGTTCGTCAGCTCTTCAGGCGCGGGCGGAGCCAAAATTCATCGGCGGAACAATTACGGCGAGATGGTCGAAAACGTCGCCGCGCCCAGCGAATACCACTGGATGGCGGGCAATTATCTGAAATACGCCGGGCCACTGACGGCCAACGACCTGCCGGTGGATTCGCATGAACTGGTTGCCCTGTGCGCTCCGCGCCCGGTTTTCATCAGTGCGGGTTCGGTAGAAAAAGGCGACGGCTGGGTCGACGCCAAAGGCATGTTTCTGGCGGCGGCGCACGCCGGATCGGTGTACAAACTGCTCGGCAAAAAAGACC
>CAZRXE010000767.1:0-11156 GCA_964603695.1 uncultured Heliomicrobium sp. | reverse complement strand
GACTTATACCACACTCTCCGGCATCGTGACTTGGGCGCTCCGGTAAAGCCAGGGTCTATTCATTCTCAGGATTTAGCCACAGAGGGCACCGCAGAAAACGGAGAAAATCCAATATCTCTGTGTTCTCGGTGGTCTCTGTGGCCGAAAATGAATAGACCCTGTTCGATTTTCTGCCGCGTAACATCAATTGTTGGCAAATGATAAATTGGTCGGTGAATGAAAGAGGTGTGTGCGTTGGAAGTGTGCGGGAGTAGGAACACTTGATCCCGCTTCCGCTTTACTCTCTCAGCCGCGCGTCAGCGTTGGCCGCCACGCAAGGTTTGTTTCAGAAACTCGAAGGCGCGTTCGAGTACTTCGTCTTTGCCGGCGCGGATGCCTGCGGGCGTAGGCTCGATGGAAATGTGCGGCTGAATGCCTACACGCTGCAATTGGCGACCGTCGGCATGGCGCACGTCGTGGCCGGTGAAATTGACGAAGATGCCGCCGGGCAAGACCAGATTCGTCACATCGCCGTTTGCGCCGATAGTCGGGCTGCCGATGAAAGTCACATCGGTCGCCGATTCAAAAAACAAACAGGTGTGTTCGGATTGGCTGATCGCGTCTTCGTTGATGAGTACGACGACCTTGCCTTTGTAAATCGCGCCCATTGCCGGCGGCAGCGGTTGCGCGAAAGAATAATCGGGCATCAAGCCGCCGAAGTCTTCCGCGCCCAGCGCTGTCGCTTCTAAAAACGGGCGGCGGAAAAGCGCGCCGGTCACGTTTTTCTTTTCAGTCAAACGCGGGCCGATCTGCCAGGCCGTGCCTTTCGGATAGCCGCGCATATCAAAAATCAATGCCGGCGTTTCCATCACAGCGTTCATCGCTTTGTGGGCTTCATTGTTTGGAAGCCGCGCCAGGTCAATGTAACCGTAGCCGTTCGGCAGCACTTCGTAGATAGGCGTTTTACGCGGCTGAAGCTGCGCAACGCTGCCGAGCGGTACTGTCCTTTTTATTTCGATGTCGCGCGCCTGTCCGTCCGCGCCTTCGATTCGCAATTTGGCCGTGCTGTCTTTCGCGCCGCGCAACAGCCCCGGATAAACGTAGGCTTTGACGGATTGCGGCGTGGAAAACGATCTGAACTTCGCCAGAAACGCGGCGCGTTGCTGAACAGGTTCGCCGTCCACCGCCAGCACGACGTCGCCGACTTGCGCGCCGGCAGCCTTCGCGGCTTCTTCATCCACCAAACGCCGCACGACCAGTTTTTCGCCCGCAGCACCGACCATCAGCGGCGGAGCGTAAGTTCCGAATTGTTCATCCAGCACGGTCAGGCCGCTGACGAAGCCGTGAGTGTCCTGCAAGCGCGCAACCATTTCGGCCACGGTCATCTGATAATCGAGCGCCGTTTTGTTTTCCAGAAAGCGCGGGATGAAGTCCGGCAAAACGGTACTCCAGGGTTTGTCAATCAGATGCTTGTAAGGGAAGAAATAGTTGATGACGCACCAAAAACGAAATAGCGCCAGCAGCCGATATTCTTCCGACGGGAATGTCATCTGCGCATAAGGCCTGTCTTTGACGCTGAGCAGCGATGGTGCTGCAGCGACGGTTGGCGCTGCGGACTTGGCGGGCGCATCTAGCATCGCCGTTGCTTTGCTCAGCACGGCGGCGTCAGAGGTGGCGGCGGGCAATAGTGCGTCCGCTTGAAAATTCAGGCTGCCGTTGGGTTGGATGGATTCCGTGGTGCGAATGCGCACGCGAAGGCCGCCTGCCAGCATCATTGAATCCGTCTGCCCGCCGTTTGTGGCATCCGATCCACCGACCTGCACCACCTTCGCGCCCGCGCTTTGCAGACCGCTCAACCGCGAGGTTAGGTCAGGTGTGCGTTCGTCTATCACAATCGCCAGCGGTTTGGTGCCGGTCGCGCGGCCTTGAATCGCGCCGGGCGCGAGCGTCATCAACGCGGAGGAATATCCGCTGGAGGAATTGCCGCGCTGCGGGATGTATCCGCTGTGCATACGATACCGCTCCGTGCCGAGCGTCACCGTTCCTTGCACCAGCGACGGCAATAACGCGTCAAAATAATTGGTGAAGTAAAACGGCGGCGCTTCGGCGAAACCGGTCGGGCCGTAACGACAATCGAGCACGACACCTTTGGCCTTGCCGATTTCTTCCAGCATCTGCGTTTGTTTGGCCACCCAGGCGTTGTTGCCGCTGAGCATCGCCCGCGTCCAATCAAGCGCCGTCACGACAATTACGCCGCCCTGATTGCGGTAATAAACCGGTTCTTTATTTTCGCCCGCCGGAACCGCGCTTGCATTGCCGGAGGCCGATGTTTCAACCGTCGTCAACGGATCGCCGAGCGCCTGCAACATTTCGTTGACGGCTTGCCGATACTTTTCCATCGTCTCGGCGGCTTTGATCTGCGGAATCGCCTTGATGAGCGCCGCGTCCCAGTCAATGTCCTTGTAAGCCGGATACGGATGGAAGAACTTGACCGCGCCCCACAGCTTGCCAAGCGAGGCCAGCCGTTCGGTTGGCGTTGTGCTGTTGAGTGAATCCTGCGCCGCGCGCGCCGGCAACAACGGCGGCGCAAGCACCAACGCGACAACCACACTGATCAAAATCCTTCGTTTCATATCGCCCCCACAAAATTGTTTAACCAAACCGGTAATAAGCAAAGCCTCCGACCTGCCGTGACGGCACGCCGGAGACTTCGCGTCTTCAACTTTCGGGCTTCAGTCTAAAACCTCATTGTGGCGTCAACCAAGGGGGTCACGTAACCGCCGACTTCGATGCCGTCCGCGCCGCCTTCGCCGTGGAGTTGAACGTGCAGGAAACTGCGGCGACCCATTTTCGCGCCTTGTTCGCTGATGAATCTCGTTCCGTCGGCGCTTGGGGCCAAACTGTGCTGAAGCATATACGCCGCTAGAGGACCGGTGGCGCTGCCCGTGGCCGGGTCTTCGACCACGCCGTGTTCTGGTGCGAACATTCGTGAATAAGCGCCTGCCTGAGTCGGCGTGAAAACGAAAACGCAGACGGATTCGCCTCCGAGATCAAGAGTGCGCACGCCCTGCATATCGAACCAGGCGCGATCCACCGCCGCTTGATCCTTAAGCGCGATGTAAAGCGTCGGATTGCCCGCGCTGAAAATTTGCGGCATCACGCCGAGCAAATCATCCGGCGTCAGTCCCAGAGCTTGCGCGCAGAGTTTCGGCTCGAACGCTCTGCCGGCGTGAATCGGCGGCGTGGTGAGCCAGATCAAGGGGCGTTCGCCGCGCTGGACACGAATCGGAACCGGGCCGATTTTTTCTTCCAGCACAAACCGCTCACTGTCTTTTGGGACAATGTCTTCGTCCAGCAAAACGAAACTCGCGCCGATGGTCGGATGTCCGGCGAAGATCATTTCACTCATCGGCGTGAAAATGCGGACGCTGACCGCGCAGTCCGCCCGCGTTGCCGGACTGATAAAGACTGTTTCCGACAGATTCAGCTCGCGCGCGATTTTTTGCATCGTTGCGCCTTCCAGTCCCGCAGCGTCTGGGAAAACGGCCAATGCGTTTCCTTCCAGCGACTGTCGGGTGAAAACGTCCACGACGCGATAACGGTAAGAGTTGGTCTTGCTCATCGTAATTTGTCGCTCCTTACTTTTTTCGGGGTTTCATTTCCCACAGCACATTGACTATCACCCAGCGACCGTCGAATTTCGACACGTGGAGGTAATCAATCCAATCGTTGGCCACGATCTTGACGCTGGCGGCGTTCTCGAACAGATCGAGGATCGTCACGTCTTTTTGTTGTTTGTCTTTCGGCACGGCTCTACTTTTCATGTTTCCTGCGATTTGCACCAGCGTCGGCGCGGTCATGTGATCGAGCTTGCTTTTGCCCGCGCTCGCGTCCGTGCGGACGATGCGCTTGGCCAAATCCGGGTGCAGGCTACGCTCCATGCGCTCAGCGTTTCCGTCGTAAAAACCTTCGATGTAATCCAGCGCCGTTTGCTTGATCGCTTCGCGGTCGGCGTCGGACTGTGCGCGGACGGTTCCGGCGGCCAACAACAGCAGTGATAGCGCCATCAACAATGATCCAAGTGTTCTTTGCATAACGATCTCCTTTTGATGTTTTGAAATTCAAACCAGTGCTTTGCGCACCGACGAGTCTTTCGGCGCACGCGCGCCGGACGAGATTTGTTTTTCAACCAACTTGCCCAGGGTTTTCATTCCCGCGTCAATCTGCGCCGTTGTCGTCATTGTGAACGAAAGGCGCAGCGTATCGGCCTGCGCGCGGCTGGCGTAAAAGTGCGGTCCAGGCGTGAAGTAAATGCCTTGCTGCTGCGCCTGCACCAGCAGTTCATTGGCATTCACGCCTTCCGGCAACCGCAACCACAACGCCATGCCGCCTTCTGGCTGCGACCAAACGGTTCCGGACGGAAAGTATTCTTGCAACGCCGCCAGCATTGCGTCGCGCCGCTGCACGTAATGGCGGCGACAACGCTGAAGGTGTTTTTGAAACTGTCCCCGCCGCGCGAAATCAGCCAGTGCGGCTTGCGCCAGCAAACTGCCGTGAAAATCGCTGAGCTGGCGGAGCGCGTGCAAATGCGCAATCAGCATTCGCGGCGCGACGACCCAGCCGACGCGCAAGCCCGGAAACCCGACTTTGGAAAAGCTGTTCAGGTAAATGACGACGCCGTAACGATCCAGCGATTTCAACGAAGGCAGCGCCGCGCCTTCGTAGCGCAAGTCGCGGTAAATTTCGTCCTCGATCACCGGCACGCGATACAGCGCGGCCATTTCGATCAAGCGCCTGCGCGCCGCCAAATCCATCGTCGCGCCGGTCGGATTTTGAAACGTCGGCACAACATAAATCAGCTTCGGTCTGCGCCGCCGCAACACATCTTCGAGCGCGTCCAGGTCAAGCCCCTGAGCACCGACCGGCACGCTGATGCATTGATACTGTGACCGGCTAAACAAACCGAGCGCGCCAGGATAAGTAGGATTTTCAATGACGACTTCATCGCCCGGCTGCAACAAAGTCTGGCGCAACAAATCCAGCGCCTGCTGGCAACCGCTGGTCAGCAGAATCTCGCCGGCTTCGGCGCGAATGCCTGCCAGCGCCGTTTGCTGCAACAAATATTGTTGCAACGGTTCGTAGCCGCTGCTTGCGCCGAGTTGCAGCAAGTTGCGCCCTTCGCGTCGTAACACTCGTTCGACCGAACGACGAAAAGCTTCTATCGGAAACAATTCCGCCGCCGGCAGCGCGTGTGTAAAGAGCAGATTGCCTTTGCTTCGCGCGGCATCACGAGCGGCCAGCCATTCCTCGCCGCGCAGCTCCGGCAACAAAGCTTCCCAATTGAGGGGCGGCGGCGACAGCGGCGCGACAGGTTCCGCCGCCGTCGCGCTGGTTTGCACGACGGGTGCGGCGGCGATGTATGTGCCGCTGCCTACGCGCGAAGCGATCAGCCCATCGGCCAGCAACTCATCGTAAGCCGTGGCCACAGTGCTGCGATTGACGCCGAGCGAAACGGCCAATACGCGGTTCGGCGGCAGTCGGTCGCCGATTTTCAGCACACCCTGCCGGATCAAACGCCGCACTTCGGCGGCGATTTGCGTGTAAAGCGGCGTGTGGCTTTGCCGGTCGAGTTCGAGAATCACAATGCGTCTTTTCCTCTCCTTACAAATTGGCTTACTAATGCAAGCCATTTTAACGGTCTTACTGAAAGCGTAAACCGCCAATTGCAAGCCAATTTCGACCAGCCAATTTTTAGCCGGAGATGAGATTGGAAAATCGTGAAAAACGGAAGTATTTGGAAGGAAATGCAGGGCAAACGAAAGTAATAAAAAACGGAAGCGCTTTTGCTCTCGCTTCCGTTTTTTCCGATTGTTCCGCGTTTCAAACAGTTCCGGCTGCTAATTTCGGTGAGTCTACTGGCAGCGCAGAGCAATCATCGGATCCACCTTCGTTGCGCGCCGCGCCGGAATCCAACAGGCCACGAGCGACGCGGCGATGAGCAGCAGCGAAACACCGGCAAAAGTCACAGGCTCAATCGCCGCCACGCCGTAAAGCAATCCGCTTAATAGCCGTGTTCCGGCGGCGGCAGCAGTCAGGCCGACGGCGAAACCAAGTAGCGTCAACCGCAAACCGTAACCGATAACCAGGCGCGCAATCAGCACCGTGTCCGCGCCCAGCGCCATGCGGATGCCGATTTCGCGTGTCCGCGCCGTGACTGAGTGCGACATCACGCCAAAGATGCCGATCACCGCCAGCAACAACGCCAGCAAGCCGAAGGCCGCCAACAAGCCCGCCGCCAGGCGCGCCGGAAACAGCGGCACATCCATGTGCTCGGTCAGCGTCTTCACATTGTAAAGCGGCAACTGCGCATCCAGCCGCTGAAACTCTTCGCGCAAGGCGGCAATCAGCGTTTGCGTGTCGCCGGAAGTTCGCGCAACGAGCGTTAAAAAGCCACCGTTTCGCGGGCGCAGGCTGAGGTAAGCGAAAGGCTGCGCCGCTTCGCTCAGGCTAAAGTACTTGCCGTTTTCGATGACGCCCACGATTTCGATCCACGGGCCAGCCGCGCCATCCAGACTGAAGCGTTTGCCCAACGCGGATTGTCCCGGCCAGAAACGGCGAGCGAAATGTTCGTTGACCAGCGCCAACAAACGGTCGTTCATCACTTCCTGCCGTGTGAAATCGCGGCCTTCCAGCAGCCTTGTCCCAAGCGCCGCGATGAATCCTTCGCTGGCGCGCGAAGTGACGACAGTCGGCGCATTGGCACCCAATTGTTCAGGTTGCCCTTCAATGGCGATGGATTCGTTATTGATGTTCAGGCTGAGCGGCATGGAGTTGGTCAGCCCTGTGGCTTGCACGCCCGGCAAGGAAAGCACGCGCGTCAGAAGTTGCTCTTTGAATTGCTGAGTGCGTGCGTCGTCGTATCCCTGCAAAGCCAGATCGAACGAAACTTCGACGGCGCGTTGCGCGACCAGACCGTGATGGATGCGCTGTGCGTTTTGCAATCCGCGTAAAACCAGCCCGGCGCAAATCAACAGCACCAACGACAGCGCCACCTGCATCACGACCAAACCGCCGCGCAACCACGAACGCCGGTAGCCGCCGATGGATGCGTCGTCTTTCAACGCCGTAACGAGTTCAGGCTTGGTGGCCTGCAAAGCGGGCAGCAATCCGAACGCCACGCCGGTCAGCGCCGAAGCCACACCGGTGAACAACAGCACACGCACATCCACGCGCAATTCCAGCGCCAGCGGAATGTCCACGGGCGGTTTGAACGCCATCACCAAATCCATCAGCCAATAAGCCAACAACAAGCCCAGCACTCCGCCCATCAGGGAAAGCAAAATGTTTTCGGTCAGCAATTGCCGCACGATGTTCCAACGACCCGCGCCGAGCGCCAGACGGATGGCGATTTCCTTGCGTCGTTCCGCTGCGCGCGCCAGCAGCAGATTGGCCAGATTGGTGCAGGCCAGCAGCAACACCATCCCGACCACGGCCATCAACACGCCCGCGAAACCCAGCACAGGGCCGCGCATAAACGCGCCGAACAGTCCCGGCGGCGAAAGCGCGATGGTCGCGCCTTCGTTTTCCTTCGGGTATTCGCGCGCCAATTGCGCGGCGATGTTTTTCAGCGCGGCTTCGGCTTGGGCCACTGTGATGCCGGGTTTGAGCCTGCCCTGCACGAAGAAATTCGTAGTGTCGCGGTCGTTCAGGTAATCCGGTCGCATTTCGATTTTCGCCAGCATCATCAAGGGAAACCACATCTCCGCACGGTAGCTGACTTCCGTTCCGTGAAATCCTTGCGGCGTGACGCCGATGATCGAATAGCTGTTTCCGTTGACCAACACGCTGCGTCCCACGATGTTCGGATCGCCGCCGAAACGCCGCTGCCAGCAATCGTAAGAAAGCACAGTCACCGGATGCGCGCCCGGCGTTTTGTCGTCTTCCGGCGCGAGCAAACGTCCCAGCGCGGGCTGCACGCCCAGCAGCGGAAAGTAATTGCCCGTCGCCAGATAACTCCAGACGCGCGCGTTGACGCCGTTGTCGCTCAACCCGACCGGCACGAAACGATAAGCCAGCAAGCCCGCCAGCACGTCGTTGCGGTCGCGCAGGTCGCGGTAATTGGGAACGGAAAACGTCGGAAAATTTCGTTTCCCGTCCAACGAAACGCTGTTAAGCGCCACCAGGCGGTCAGGCTCCGCCACGGGCAGCGGACGCAGCAAGACCGTATTCACCAAACTGAAAATCGCCGTATTCGCGCCAATGCCTAACGCCAACGTCAGCAAGGCAATCAGCGTAAAGCCGGGCCGCTTCCTCAACATGCGCGCGCCGTAGCGCAGGTCTTGCCACAGGGTTTGCATAACGTTTCTCCTTGTCGAATTGGAATCAATCACATCTCAAAGCAATCATCGGATCAACTTTCGTCGCCCGCCGCGCCGGCAGCCAGCAGGCCGCGAAGGCTACGAAAATGAGCAGCAACGCAATAATCGTCACCGTCAGCGGATCCGTCACGCTGACACCGTAAAGTTGATTGCTCAGCCGCGCTTGCCACGATCCCGGCTCGAACGTTTGACCGGCAAACCAGCGTTTCAAGCCGTAGCCTGCTGCTGCGCCGACCGCCAGACCGAGCAAGACCAATTTGAGACCTTGCCACAACACCATCCGCAACACGTTCGCTGTTTGTGCGCCGAGCGCCATGCGGATGCCGATTTCGTTCGTGCGTTGCGACACCGAATAGGCCAGCACGCCCGACAATCCGATGGCGGCGAGCAGCAACGCCACGACACCGAAGAAGCTCAGCAAGCGCGCCGACAGACGTTCGCGCCCCAGCGTGGCTTGCGAACGCGTGGTTTGTGACCCGATGTCGGTGATGGACAGATTGCTGTCGAGTTCGCGCACTGTCTGCCGCACCGTCGCGGCCAGCGCGGTTGGCTCGCCCGTCGTGCGCAGCGTGAAATTCATCGTACCGATGACGGCGAGTTCCTGTTGCCAGGGCGTGTAAAGCAGCGGCGGAATGTCTTTGCGTTGGCTCTCGTAGCGCGCATCCGCGACCACGCCGACAATCTCCATCACGCGTTTGTCATTTCGGAAGGTGACGCGCTGACCGACAACTTCAGCGTTGGGGAAAAACTTGAGGGCAAAGGCTTGATTGACGATGGCGACCTGCGGCGCACGCGCGTCATCTTGTGCGGTGAAGCTGCGCCCGCGCAGCAACGGGATTTCCAGCGCCGCAAAATAATTCTCGCGCGCCATCTGCCGCATCGTGATGCGCCGTGGAGCGGTCATCGCATCTTCGCCGGGCAGCAGAATGCCGTTAGACCAATTGTCGTGCGCAATGAGCGCCACCGCGCCAAACGTAGCCGCGCGCACACCGGGCAAACTCTCCAGGCGCGCAAACACTTGCTGATAAAACAGCACCAGCCGTTCGTTTTTGTATCCGCCTTGCTCTGGCCGCAATTTGAACACCAGCAGATTTTCCTGATTGAAACCGAGATTCACGCGTTGCAGGTTGTTGAGCGTGCGAATAAAAACGCCCGCGCCCACCAGCAACAACAACGACAGCGCCACTTGCGCGACGATCAAGCTTTTGCTCAAGCGCGAGACTGCGCCCGTCGTGCGGCGGCTTTGTTTGAGCGAAGTCGCCAAATCCAGCTTCGTTGCGCGCCACGCCGGAGCCAGTCCGAACAGCACGCCCGTCAGCAACGAAACCAGCAAGGTGAACGCGAGTACGCGCCAGTTCACGGCGGGTTCTACGTTGTTGGGAATCAACCCCGTGTCGGCGTCGGTCATTGCCACCAGCGCACTGTTGCCCCACAACGCGAACAGCACGCCCGCCAATCCGCCCAGCCCGGCAAGCAGCACGCTTTCGGTCAGCAGTTGGCGAATCAACCGCCAACGCCCCGCGCCGACCGCGAGCCGCACGGTGATCTCTGCGCTGCGTGCGGTCGCGCGCGCCAGCAACAGGTTCGCAACGTTGGCGCAGGCGATCACCAATACCAGTGCCACCACGAGGAATAGCGAGTAGATCGTCGGCGCATAGAACCGCCGCGCATCGAGCATTCCATACTTGCCGGATTCCACCAGCAGGCGCGGATATGCTTTGGGATCAATTTGCGCAGGCTCATCGGCGCGACGCGGCGGCGGCATTACTTCCAACGCGGCGGATTGAAACACGCCGTTCAAACTGTCGCGCGCCTGCTCATACGTCGCGCCCGGCTTGAGACGTCCCATCACATCCAACCACCAATAACCGGGTCTTTTCGCTGTTCCCAGACGACTGTTTTCGCCGCGCAACAACGGCTCGCCGGCAAGCGGAACCGTGACCGCCGGACGCTCATTCACTTGCAACGTACTGGTAAACGCCGCCGACGTAACGCCGATGATCGTGAAGGTTTGCTGATTGAGTTTGAGCGTTTGGCCGATGACCGCAGGGTTCGCCGCAAAACGTTCCTGCCAGTATGGATGGCTAAGCACGACGACCGGCGCAGCCTCTGCCTTGTCGTCTTCGTTCGTGATCGCGCGTCCCAACAGCGGCTGCACGCCCAGCCCGGCGTAATAGCCGCCCGACACCGCTTGTCCATGGATGATTTCCGCCTGCTCGCCGACCACAGCATTCAAATCCCGCAGCGGCGCGAAGGCAAACAAATCGCTGAGCGGACTCTCCGGCGCAGCTTGCGCCTGCCGCATCCGGTCAAAGACTTCGTAGCGAAACAGCGATTCGCCTTCCGCCCCCGAAGTCGTCGGCACATACGACATGCCGCTCATGCCACTCCAGCGAAAAGCTTCACTGTGTTCCCAGGCGAACAGCGCCAACCGTTCCGGCTCTTTGACCGGCAAGGTCTTGAGCAGCACGGCATCCACGACGCTGAACAGCGCCGTGTTCGCGCCGATGCCCAACGCCAGCGACAGCACGGCAATTGCCGTGATGCCTTTTTGCTTCATCAGCATTCGCGCGCCGTAGCGCAGGTCTTGCCCAAGCGTATTCATCGTTTTCCCCGCCAGTTTTTGAGTCGCTTCACTCAGCGCGCAAGGCCAGTAGCGGATCAAGTTTTGTCGCCCGTCGCGCTGGCAACCAGCAAGCAATCAACGCCACCAACGTTAGCAACAAACCGATGGCGACAAAGGTCAGCGGGTCAGTCGCGCTGACTTGATACAACAACCCTTTCATGAGCCGCGTCAGT
>CAZRXE010000766.1:0-5383 GCA_964603695.1 uncultured Heliomicrobium sp. | reverse complement strand
GGCGGAATTTGAATGCATCAAATTCCGCCCGCCGTTTGTCTTGTGACCGGATTTTATTGGCTGTTCGAGCCGGTCATTGCCGTGGCCTGTCTGACGCGCTCGTTGTCTGTGGTGTAATCCATCCAGCCGATCATCATCTCGTCATAAGTCGGTTCGCCGAAACGCACGACCTTCGCCGGATCGGGGTTGAATTTGTTTTTGGTCGAGTTGTCAAACACGCCCGTGACCATGATTTTCGTCCCCTTGGGAATGGCTTTGGCTTGTTTGAAGTAATAGACAGTCTGCCAGGAAAAATCATATTCCGGCACGCTGAGCAGCACTTCGGATTTGCCGTCGGGGTAGAAGGCTTTGTATTCAACGGCTTTTCCGCGCAAATGCATGTGCGGCATGAAGTTGATGATGTGAATGTCTTCTTTGGCAGTCCAACAAGCCGTGACGCGATGGCTCTCCGCGCCGGCGGGAATCAGAAAAGCATTGTTGGAAATGCCGAAAGTGCGGACGAGCTTTTCCGGCTGCGTTTTGGCGAAGATCAGGCCGATGCTGGAGCGGTCTTTTTGCACAGAGCCTGCGACTTTCGAGTAATGCATCTGGAAAACGATTTTCGATCCGGCGGGAATGCGTTTGACGGTTCCCGATTCCCACATCGCCTGATTCATTCCCGGCGCGTAGCCGGCAAGCAATTGGCCATTTTCCATATCCTGTCCGCGATCTGCGCGCGCCAGTTTTCCTCCGCCGGCAGCCGCGCAGCCGTCATCTACTACAGGCGCATCCTGCTTCGTGCGAATCAAAAAGCCCTCGCGATACGTGGGCGATTCTTTTTCCATCTTGGCGCGCAGCTTTTCCAGTTCCTCTTTGCTGAATTTGCTCAAGTCCGGGCGCGGTTTGCTGCTGGGCGGTTGAATGAAGGCGATGATGTGATGAACGATCTTGCGATTGTCGGGGCGGGCTTCGGCGCTCTGCACATAAACGTCTTCTTTGAAGCCCGGATCCACGGTGAAGTATTGATATTCGTCCGGGCCGGCGGCTTCCAGTGTAAAGGTTTCCGGCATGGGGATGACCACGTCCGGTTGGCCAATCGCCCAGCCGCTAGTGAATTTCGGCGCGGGCGGCAAATCTTTCGGATTGCCTTCTTTTGCACCCGCATCCACCCAACTGACGATGGCGTCAATTTCCGTTTGCGCCAGGCGGCGATCATTGGCCCATTCGCCGAAGTGCGGATCGGCGTGCCAGGGAGGCATGGTTTTCCGCGCGACTTTTTCGCGAATTGATTTGGCCCAGGGGCGCACGTCTTTGTAACTGAGCACGGAAAACGGCGAACCTTCGCCGGGGCGATGACATTCGGCGCAGTTCTTGAAAAAGATCGGTGCGATGTCTTTGCTGAACGTGACTTCCTTGCCGTATGTCCCGCTGGCGCGACTGACCTGTTGGAAAAGGAACGCGCTCGCGATCAGCAACGAAAGGGAGAGAAGAGTTAGAAAGTTGCGTTTCATGGTTCCTTGCCTGCCTCCAAAAATTGCCAAAGTTTATGGACTGAACTTCGATGGCGGAAAAATCCGCAGCCCGGCTGCGGATTTTTCCAGACGCTAGGAAAATTTCCCCTTCCCCAACGGCCAACAAAGATTGCCTGTTGAAGTAGTTTTGAGGGAATCGCCTGGTTACTGTCGGCGCTCGCTACGTATTTGCCGCAAACCTTACCGACTTCATCGCCATTCCATTGAAGCGGCGAAAGAATAGCCAACAGGTTCGAGGTTTGACTGGAAATTTCACTTGAGACGAATGCCGCTTGAGCAAGCAGCGTGCCCGGAAATGCCTGATTGCAAAGCTCGCCAGCCTATTGTCCGGGCAAACGATGAGTTGGACTAACCATTTTGTTTCTAAGATTTAGCGGATGACACTTATTTTGGGTTTTGCTATAGTCCCGCGCCTGAAGCGCCAGACTCCCTTCTTCAAAATGGCGCAATTCCTATTACATCTCGCCCAAAGTCGTTCACCCCGAGGCAGTGGCGTTAAGCTTTTAAGGAGGCATAATCGTGGAAGTATGTGTTGTTGGAACCGGCTATGTCGGACTGGTCACGGGGACTTGTCTGGCATACCTCGGACGTAATGTTGTGTGCGTGGACATTGACGAACGCAAAATTCAAATGTTGCGCGAAGGCAAATCGCCGATTTATGAACCCGGACTTGATCAATTGATTACCAACGGAATTCAGCGCGGTAATTTGCACTTTTCAACCGATCTGGCTGCGGCAATCAAAGAGTCAGAAGTGGTTTTCATCGCGGTCGGCACGCCGCCGCTGGCCAGCGGCAAAGCCGATCTTTCTTACGTCAAAGCTGTGGCGCAACAGGTCGGACGCTCGCTGGATTGCGAACGCCGCCGCGTGATCGTCAATAAATCCACCGTCCCGATTGGATCGGGCAATTGGGTGGAAATGCTGGTCAAGGAAGGCTTGCAAGAAAATCCAGCCTACCGGGAACGGCTGGCGACGGCTGCTGCCGGTCAAGGTGGTTCTGTGACAACAACTGTCAGCCGCAAACTGAACGGCATCCGTCCTGAAGATGTGTTCCTGGTCGCTTCAAACCCGGAATTTTTACGCGAAGGCTCAGCCATCACAGACACCTTTTATCCAGACCGCATCGTCATCGGCGCAACGGAAGCTTACGCTGCCGAACGTTTGCGCGCGCTTTACGAACCGATTGTCGAACAGACCTTCGTGCCGCCCGCATCCGCGCCGCGTCCGGCTGGATTTACCGCAGTGCCCGTGGTGACTACCGATCTGGCTTCGGCGGAAATGATTAAGTATGCCGCCAACGCTTTTCTGGCGACCAAAATCAGCTTTGCCAATGAAGTCGCCAACATTTGCGAGCGCGTCGGCGCGGACATTCAGGAAGTTGTGCGCGGCTTCGGTTTGGACAGCCGCATCGGCCCGAAATTCCTGAACGCCGGCGTTGGCTGGGGTGGTTCCTGTTTTGGTAAAGACGTTTCGGCAATCATTGATATTGCCAACGAATACAACTACGAACCGGAACTGCTGCGTTCGACGGTTTCCGTCAACAAACGTCAGCGTCACGTTCCCGTGCTGAAACTGCAAGAAGTGCTGAAGATCATCAAAGGCAAAACGATTGGTTTGCTCGGACTGGCCTTCAAACCGGAAACCGACGACATCCGCGATGCGCCCGCGCTGGAAATCGCCCGTGAACTGCTGGAAATGGGCGCGCGTGTCAAAGCCTACGATCCTATTGCCAACGACGTTTGCGCGAGGCAACATCCCGACCTGAAGATCGAGTATGTCGGAAACGCCGTTGACCTTGCTGACGACTGCGACGCTCTTGTCATCGTCACCGAATGGGAAGAATTTCGTTATCTCGATTTGGACAAAGTCGGCGAGGTGATGCACTCGAAAGTGCTGATTGACGGACGCAACGTGCTAGATCCGGAGGCGGTTAAGACCGCCGGATTCAATTACAGAGGAATAGGACGATAGTTCAATGAGAATTCTGATCACAGGCGGAGCCGGTTTCATCGGCAGCCACATGGTTGATCGTCTCATCGCCGAAGGTCATCAGGTTGTCGCGATGGACAACTTGGTGACAGGCGATCTGGCGAACATTTCCCACCACCGCTCGAATCCAAACTTCGAGTTTATCCACCACGACATCAGCAATCACATCCACATTGCCGGGCCGCTCGACTGGGTGCTGAATTTTGCCAGTCCGGCCAGCCCGATTGATTACATGGAGTTTCCCATTCAAACGTTGAAAGTTGGCGCGCTGGGAACGCACAACGCGCTCGGTCTGGCCAAAGCGAAAGGCGCGAAGTTCTTTCTGACTTCGACTTCGGAAGTCTATGGTGATCCGCTTGTCCATCCGCAGCACGAAGAGTATTGGGGCAACGTCAATCCCATCGGCCCGCGCAGTTGTTACGACGAAGCCAAACGCTTTGCCGAAGCGATCACCTACGCCTATCACCGCGCGCACGGCGTGGATGTGCGCGTGGTCAGAATCTTCAACACCTACGGCCCACGCAATCGCGTCAACGACGGACGTGTCGTGCCGACGTTCATCAATCAGGCGTTGCGCAGCGAAGCTCTGACAGTTTTCGGCGAGGGACAGCAAACGCGCAGCTTCCAGTATGTGGACGACTTGATCGAAGGCATCCGCTGCTTGATGGCGTCTTCGTTCACCAAACCAGTTAACATCGGCAACCCGACCGAATTGACCATTTTGCAATTCGCCAAACTCATTCTGGAATTGACCGGCAGCAACAGCGAGATCGTTTACAAGCCTTTGCCGCAGGACGATCCGAAAACGCGCCGCCCGGACAATTCGCGCGCGAAAGAAGTGCTGGGTTGGGAACCACGTGTTGCAGTAGAAGATGGTATGAAAAGGACGATTGATTGGTATCGGAGTCAAATGTAAGCGGGCGGCAAGTATCCAGGTTGACGGAACTTTTTGTTTCGGGTAAAACTACGCCGCACTTCGATCCTCGTGGTAAATATTTAGTCGCATCAGGAATTTAAGCGGGAAAAATCGCTTGCCGGTTGCGGCTTTTATAAGCTAATCTTCAAACTCAATTGGGTCACATCCAGACCCGTTCGAGAAGTTCAAAGGAATCGAAAATTCACTGTTTAAGCCTGAGCCGCGGTGTTCAGGTGGTGATTGAAACATCTGTTCACGGGAGGAACCATAATGCGTAAACCAACTATGTTTCGGAAGGCGCTGGCGTTCGCTGTGATTATGGCGCTCAGCAGCTTCTATTCGTTGGTGACTACTTCAGCGTTCGCGCAAACTGCGGCGAAAGCTGCGGGCGAGTTGTCGGTGAGCGGCAACGTCACAATCAACGGAACGACCGCCATCTCCGGCGCGACGGTTTTTAGCGACAGCAAAGTCAAAACTTCGGGCAACGGCTCGGCAACAATCAATCTTGGCAAGCTGGGCCGTGTCCAACTCGGACCGGAATCCGAAATGACCGTCAACTTCACCGAGGGCAAAGTCGGCGGCAACCTTTCGTCGGGCCGTGCAACGGTGACGACTCCGGCAGGCATCGCCATTGCAGTGGCCACCGCTGAAGGTGTTGCGACCGCTGATGGCAAAGTCGCTTCGACGTTGACGGTTGACGTGACCTGCGGCAACACTCGCGTCGCCGCCAATCGCAGCGATGCCAAAGTCACGGCCGGCAGCAAAGTCGAATATGTGGCCGCCGGCAGCGAAGTTTCCGTCGGTCAGGCGTCGGCTCCGCGCTGCACGCGCCTTTCCACGGCTGGCAAGAGCGAAGGGCTGAGTACTGGAGCGATTGCCGCATTGATTATTGCTGGTGTCGGCGGTGCGGTCGCTGGTGTTGTTGCGGCTTCGCAGTCGGACAACGTCACGCCCAGCTCAATCGTGG
>CAZRXE010000765.1:0-2367 GCA_964603695.1 uncultured Heliomicrobium sp. | reverse complement strand
CCGAGGAAGACTGGTACAAGCCGACCGTCGCCGGTGGTTGGCAGGTGCGCGATTTGGCTGCGCATTTGCTGGACAGCGACATACGCCGTTTGTCTTTCCAACGCGACCGCGCGCCGATGTCGCCGCCCGACGCGCCGATTGAAAGTTACGCCGATCTGGTCGGCTTTTTGAATCAACTCAACGCCGATTGGGTCAAAGCCACCAAACGCATCAGCCCGCCATTGCTGATCGAATTTCTGACCGTCACCGGAGCGCAAGTTGCTGCGCTGCTGAAATCCATTGATCCGTTCGCGCCTGCGCTGTTTTCCGTGGCTTGGGCGGGCGAAGAAACTTCTTTGCACTGGTTCGATGTGGCACGCGAATACACCGAAAAGTGGCATCACCAGCAACAGATTCGCGATGCAGTCGGCGCGCCGCCGCTTTATGCGCGCAAATGGTTGTATCCGGTGTTGGATGCTTTCCTGCGTGGCCTGCCGCACGCTTACCGCGAACTGGCGGCGGGCGAAGGCGCAAAGATTGTCTTCAGTGTGACGGGCGAGGCTGGCGGCGAATGGACTATGGCGCGCGAAGCCGGTGCCTGGCATTTGTTTTCAGGGAGCGCCGAAGAGGCCGTTTGCCGGTTGGAACTGGATCAAGACACTGCTTGGCGTTTGCTGACCAAGGGGCTGACGCGCGAGCAGGTGACGGCGAAAATCCAACTTCAGGGTGAGGCCGCGTATGGTCAGCCATTGCTAGGCATGCTGGCGGTGATGGCTTGAAGCTTTCATGAACGAACGTGCATTTCGCGGGAGTTGATCTCACATGAAGTATCAAGAATTTTCCGTAGCGCCGCCACTAACCCGTTACGTGGAATGCATTTGGTTATTGGAAGGCAGCGACGGATTTAATCCCTCCGCTGTCGCGCCCGAACGCCTGTTGCCGGACGGGTGCTTTGAGCTGATCCTAAATTTCGGCGCATTGTTTCAAGAACACAAAGACACTGATTGCAAATTGCAGCCCCGCCGTTTCGTCGTCGGACAAATGACGCAGCCGGTGCTGGTTTCGCCGACCGGTGCGGTGCAATTGCTGGGCATACGTTTTGCGCCCGGCGGGGCGTTGCCGTTTTTTTCCTGCCAGCCGGAAGAATTGACCAATCGCATCGTGTCGCTGGAAGATGCCGCCGCCGCGCTGGATCGCGAACTGTCCCAGCACCCTTACGACGCGCGCACGCTACCGGAAAAACTTCGCCGGATTCAAACCGTTCTGATCAATCATTTGCGCTCGCGCCGGGAACAAGACGCTTCGCTGCAACAGGCGATTGCGCAAATAGTCCGCAGCGGCGGTCAGATTTCCGTTGACGAGCTGGCTGACGACATGGGCATCAGCGGACGCCAGTTGGAACGCCGCTTCCTGCGCGAAGTCGGCCTGGGGCCGAAACTGTTTTGCCGCATTCTGCGCTTCCAACAAGTCTTCCGCGCCGTGGAACGCGCCGACAGCAAATGGGCGCAAGTCGCCGCCGATTGCGGTTATTACGATCAAGCCCACTTGATACGCGATTTCCGCCAGTTCGCCGGACAAACGCCCGCCGCGCTGTTCGCGCCACTGCCGCACTTTACCGAAGTCTTCACCCGCAAACAGCGCGCGTCGGATTTTTACAATACAAGCCGCTGAAAAAAACGTTACTTTTGCGCCGGAGCGGACGATAAGCCGTTCGTTGCCAACAAAATCAATCAATGATTTATTCAAGGAGAATCGCCCGCCATGCAATCTGAATTTTGGAAGCCTCTGTGTCTGACCGTCGCTGCCGCCGTTTTCGGAATGGCCTCGATCCTTTCACCAACACTGCCGCAAACCAACAACACGGCGCAAACGTTTAAAATCGAGGACCTGGCCTGGATGAGCGGCGACTGGGAAACCGCGCCGGGACGAATGCGGATTGATGAACACTGGACGAACGTGGTGGGAGGTTCATTGATCGGCATGAGCCGCACCGTGGCCGGAGATCGAACCGTCTTTTTTGAATACCTGCGAATTGAAACGCGCGGCGCAGAAATCTTTTATGTCGCCCACCCCAAAGCCAAAATGCCTGGAACTGATTTCAAATTGGTCAAGTTGGCCGGCGAGGAAGCCGTTTTTGAAAACCTAAAACACGACTTCCCCAAACGCATCATTTACCGCAAAACCGCCGAAGGCTTGACCGCCCGCATCGAAGGCAATGGAACCGAAAAGGAAAAGCCGCAGGATTTCCGGTATTTGCCTGCATCAAAGGCTCGCTGAATGTCCGACAATTGCTGAGGATTGCAAGAAAAAGGCGCATTGCGGGCGAACTGCCCACAACGCGCCTTCTTCTTTGAAGCCGCGACAATCTGAACTTTGGAGCCAGAACGC
>CAZRXE010000764.1:0-4143 GCA_964603695.1 uncultured Heliomicrobium sp. | reverse complement strand
CCGTCGCCGTTGAAATCGCCTACGACGATGGACACCGGCGTTGTCCCAACAGCGACGGGCGAGCCGGCAAAGGCGCTGAATCCGCCAGATCCGTTGCCGGAAAGCAGGGTCACGTTGTTTGAGCCGGAGTTGGCGACAGCCAAATCCTGTTTGCCGTCAGTGTTGAAATCTCCGATGGTCACGGCAAAGGGCGTTGTGCCAACACTGATGGGCGAACCCGCCGACGCCGCGAAGTTGCCGACGCCGTTGCCCAGCAGGATCGTCAAATTGTTTGCGCCGCCATTGGCCACAGCCAGGTCTTGTTTGCCATCGCCGTTAAAATCGCCGGCGATGACAGAGCGCGGCCCCGTTCCCACGGCGACGGGCGAACCCGCCGTGAATCCGCCGAGTCCATCACCGAGCAGGATCGTCAGATTGTTGGAGCCGTTGTTGGCCACGGCCAGATCGGCTTTGCCGTCGCCGTTGAAATCGCCCACCGCCAATGATTGCGGCGCAGTGCCCACCGCGACCGCAGTCGCCGCGCTGAATCCGCCGCTGCCGTTGCCGAGCGCGAGTGAAACATTGTTCGTGGTTTCATTGGCCGTGGCCACGTCCTGATTGCCGTCGCCGTTGAAATCGCCCACGGCCACGGCGCGAGGCCCCGTTCCCACGGCGAAGGGCGAGCCGGCGGGTTGATAAAGCGTGAAGCCTGCTGGGCAACTCGACGGATTATTGACCGTCAGCGTAAAGGTTTTGGTCGTCACACCGCCGTCACCGCTGTAAGCCGTCACGGTCACAGGATAGGTTCCAGGCACGTGCGCGTTGGTAATTCTGACCACGCCGGTTGTGGGATTGACCGCCAGCGTGCCTTTGAAATTGGTCGAGGCCTTCGCCGTCAAACCGACGGCATTTACCGGCGCGGCGCTGGGCGTGATGGTCGTGTTGCCGCCGACTTTCAACACAGTGTCGGCGTAATTGCCCAATGTCGGCGCGCCTCCGGCCACGGCCAGCGTGAAACTGACATCGTTCGTCAATCCGCAATTGTCCGTCGCGCGAAGGGTGATGGTATGCGTGCCGGAAGGCTGCGCATTGCTGACGGAGATAACGCCGGTCGTCGGATTGACGCTGACAGTGCCGGTGAATGTCTCCTGATTTTGCAAGGCGATGGACGCAAGGCTGCCGTTGTCGGAAGGGCTGGTCGCCGGATTGATCGTCGCCGCGCCGCCGGGCGCGATGGATTGGTTGTTATAACTGAGCACGGGCGCGGTGTTCGGCGTAACAGTCACGTTGAGCGTGGCGCTGGCTGTCAGGCCCGAAGCGTCCGTGACTTTCAACGTGAAGCTGTTGTTCGTTGCATTACAACTGGCCGAAACATTGGCCGAAACGACGCCCGCCGCATTGACGCTGAGGCCGGAAATGGTGATGCCGTTGATGGAGGTGCTGGCGGCATCATTGACACTCACGCCCAGCGCATTCAACGCGGAGGATTGCTCGGGATCGCCGACATTGCCGATGGTTGCACCCGACGCAGTGCTGCCCTGTGCGCGCGTGACGGCCAGTGCGCCGATGGTTGGTGGCAGGCTGACGCCGATGGTGTAAGTGCGTGTGCCGCTGCAATTGGCCGGCGTAGTGGCGCGAACCGTGAAGCTGTAAATGCCCGGAGCCGTCGGCGCGCCGGTCAACGCCCCACCGGAAGACAAACTCAGCCCCGGCGGCAAGGCTCCGCTGGAAATCGTGAACGTGTATTGCGAACCGCTGCCGCTGGCCGTCAGCGTTTGGTTATAACCGGCGTTGAGCACGGCGGCGGGCAGCGTCGCGGGCGCAACCGTCACCACGGGACAGCCGCCTTGCGTCACCGGGAAGGTTTGTCCCAAAACAGGTTTGCCGTCGGCGGATTGGCCGGAAATGATGATTGATCCCAGGCGCGGCAACCCGCCGTTGTTGGCGGAGACGTTGTAATTGATCGTGCCGTTGCCCACACCGCTGGTTGTGCCGTTGAACGTGATCCACGAAGAAGAGCTGGTCACTTTCCATTTGCAGTTTGCGCCGGTCAGGATTTGGACACTGCCGGGGCCGCCATTTTGTGACGGATTGGCGCTGCCCGGAACGAGCAGATACTTGCAGAATTTCAGATCGTCCACCGCCCACCAATATTCCACGTCCTCCGGCCTTTTCGGGTCGGTGGCGCGTTGCTTGATGTTTCGGGGGGCGTTCTGACTGCCGCTGCCGGAATAGCGAAACCGGACTTGCACATTGTTGGGATTGCCGGAGACTTTCGAGGTAATGTCCAGTGTCTTCAGATTGGCCACCGGATAGCCGTCATCCGCGCCTTGCAGCGTCAAGACCGGCTCCCAATCCGCGCCGGCCTTCACTTCCACCACGCCGGCTTGATTAAGCCCGGCGCGAAATTGATTGCTGAATTCCAGCAGCACTTGTCCCGCGCTGCCGATGTTGATGACGGGCGAAGTCAATGTCTCATTCGGCGTTTGGCCGCTGTTGCCGCCGGGGCAATTGCCGGCATCCATAATTGCGAAATCCTTGTTGAAGATTCCGCCGATGGCGCGTCCGCAAGGGTTGCCGCGCGTCCAGGTGGAAGCCGGACCGCCGCCCGCGCCGCCGTTGGTGACAGTCCAGTCAAGCGGCAATCCGCCCGTGAAATCCGTTTCCAAAGGCACGCCCGCCGCTGCCTGCCGGACGTAAACGGTTTTGCCCGCGACGGTCATCGTTCCCGTGCGCGTGTTAGCGCCGGTGTTCGGGCTGACCGTGAAATTGACCGTGCCGTTGCCCGTGCCGTTGCTGCTGCCCGGCGAAATGACAATCCAGGAATCGTTGCTTTGCGCCGTCCACGAACAGCCGGTGTTGACCACATTGACGCTGCCGTTGCCGCCTGTTTCAGTAAAGCCCTGGATGGTCGGGCTGACGCTAAAATCGCAACGAATGCGGACGTTATCAATCGCCCACCACCATTCATCGCTGGCGAAATTGTAGTAGCGGAACCTGACCTGGACTTTCGATTTGTCGCCCAGCGACAAGGCATCCGTCAGATTTATCGTACGGGTGCGCGGCGCGGGAAATCCGTCATCCGCGCCTTGCAGCGGCGCGCCTACAGCCAGCCAGTTCACGCCACCGTCCGTGCTCACTTCCACCTCGCCGCGTTCGGACGGAACCGCTTCGCCGCCCTGATAAAGAAACTGGCTGTCGAATTCCAGAATCACCTGATTAAGGCCGTTGGCGTTAAAGATGGGCGTGATGAGCTGTTCATCCTGCGTGTTCGACGGCCCGGCTTTATCCGAATCAACGATGACGAAGTTGGAGAAAAACGGCGCGTCCATCACTCTGCCGCCCGGATTGGCCGCCGTCCAGGTGGCCGCCGATCCGCCGCCCGTGCCGTTGTGTTTGACGGTCCAACCGGCGGGAATGCCGCGGTCGAAATTGGCTTCGAGCAAGGTGTCTCCGCTGGCCTGCGCCACGACGAAAGGAATGCCGGCGATGACCAGCACGCCGGTGCGCGCCGCGCCGCTGTTATTGGGCACAACGGTGAAAGACGCCGTTCCATTACCCGTGCCGCTGCTGTTTGTCGTAATCCAGCTTTCGTTGCTTGCGGCTTGCCAGACGCCGTTGCCCGTTACATTGACCGTGCCGCTGCCTCCGCCGACAGGAAAGAATTGGCTGGTTTTATCCAGCGCGAAAACGCCCAGATTCGGGGCGTCCTGCGTGATGGTGAAGGTCTTGTCGCCGACGGTAATCGTTCCCGTTCTGGCGGCCAGGCTGCTGCCGGTGTTGGCGCTCACAACAAACATAATCGTGGCATTGCCCGCGCCGCCGGTGCCCGACGTCACCGTAATCCAGTTGGAATCGCTTTGCGCCGTCCACAGACAACCGGCGTTTGTCAGGGTGAACATTCCTTGCCCGCCGCCGACTGAAAAGCTCTGTGTGGTGGGCGCAATGCTGAAGGTGCAGCCCGTTTGCGTGATGGTGAAAGTTTGCGTGACGGTGTTTTCGTCCAGGTCTTTCCAGGAAACGGTAATCGTTCCCGTGCGCTGTCCGCTGGTGTTGGCGGCGATGGTGTAATTGACCGCACCGTTGCCGCTGCCGCTTGCGCCGCCGGTGATCGAAATCCAGGGCGCGTTGCTTGTTGCCGTCCAATTGCAGCTTGCGCCTGTC
>CAZRXE010000763.1:0-3986 GCA_964603695.1 uncultured Heliomicrobium sp. | reverse complement strand
GATTCAGGCCCTGGCTGCTGTGCTTGGCGGCGCGCAATCGCTGCACTGCGACGGCTACGACGAAGCCTTGGCCTTGCCGACCGAACGCGCCGCCTTGATCGCCTTACGCACGCAACAAATCATCGCGGCGGAAACCGGCGTGACAAATACCGTAGACCCGCTCGGCGGTTCGTACTTCGTCGAAAAACTGACCAGCGAACTCGAAGAAGAAGCTTACGAATACTTTCGCAAAATTGACGCGATGGGCGGAATGGTCGAAGCCATCGAACTTGGTTTTCCGCAAAAAGAGATTCAGGAATCGGCCTATCAATATCAGCGCGCCGTCGAACGCGGCGAAAAAACCATCGTCGGCGTCAACGCTTATCAACTGGAGGGCGACGAACTCGGCGAAGCGAACATTCTTTACATTGATGAGTCTGTGGCGGAGTTGCAGCAGGAACGCCTGGCCAACTTGCGCGCCAATCGCGACGGCGCGGCGGCGCAACGCGCGCTTGATGCCTTACGCCGCGGCGCGGAAGACGAATCGGCGAACACCATGCCCCTGCTGATTGATTGCGCCCGCGCCGATTGCACGCTCGGCGAGATGTGCGACGCACTGCGTCCAGTCTTTGGCGAATATCAGGAACCGGATTTTTAACCCGCTAAAAACGATCACAAGTTTTTGGCGGCCTAAACATAAACAGACGGAGGAATCGGAATTGGGAAAACAAATTTTACTTTGCTGGCTGCTGGCCGCGCTAATGGCTTCAGCCGCTTTCGGCCAAACCAAACCCGCCCGCACAACTTCAGGCAAAGCCACGGGCGTGCCCGTGGCCGGTGCGGAAACTCAGTTGAAAAAGCTGGAACGCGAATGGTTCAACGCCGTCGTCAAAAACGACGCCGCCACCTTGAACCGCATCTTTGCCGACGACTTCACCGCGCTGAATAGCGACGGCAGTTTCGTCACCAAAGCTGAAATGGCGGAAATGGTGAAAGCGGGCAAGATCAAGCTGGATGAAATTCGCAGCGATGAATTCAAGCTGCGCTTGTACGGCACGACTGCCATTGTCAGCGGACGTTCGACTTACATTCGCGACGGCAAGGAGATGGGTTCTTCGCACCACACCGAAGTCTGGGTCAAACGCGCGGGCGTCTGGAAAGCCGTTTCGTGGGTTTCGCTGCCGATCAAGGCTTCCGTGCTGGGCGCGAAAGCCGTGACGACGGAATCAGGATTGCGCTACGAAGACATCGTGGTCGGAACCGGCGCGAGTCCGCAGCGGGGACAGGAAGTGACGGTCAATTACACAGGCATGCTCGAAGACGGCACGAAGTTCGACAGTTCCGTTGATCCTGCGTTCAACCACGTCGAGCCGTTCAAATTCAACATCGGCGTTGGCCGTGTAATTAAAGGTTGGGATGAGGGCGTGATGACGATGAAGATCGGCGGCAAACGGAAACTCGTCATTCCGGCGAGTCTGGGTTACGGCGCGCGCGGCGCAGGCGGTGTGATTCCGCCGAATGCCACGCTGGTGTTTGAAGTGGAATTGCTGGCCACGCAGGACGCCAAATAGCCTGTGAGGTAAAGGGTTTCGTCTCTTTTCATTTTCCATTTGCCATTTGAGATTTGTCATTTGCTATTGATCCGCGAGCGTCAGAAGCCTCGCCAATGACAAATGCCAAATTTCAAATAGCAAATGGAAAATAACTGCTTTCCAAAGTCTCAGCCTTCCCACTCCGCCAACTGTTTCCGTACAGTTTCGACCGCCGGATGTTCGGCGAGTTCAAACAGCTCGAGCGCGATTTTGGCTTGTAGAATGGCTTGGTTGTGATCGCCGAGTTTTTCCAGTGCCAGGCCGAGATTGAACAGCGCGGTTGCTTGGCCGGCGACATCGCCCATTTGGTTGTTGATGCTATACGCCTGCCGCAGCAGTTCGACGGCGCGCTGGGCTTCGCCGGTGGCGGTGTAGGCTTCGCCCAGATTAGTCAGGGCGGAGGCTTCGCCGCGCCGGTCGCCGATTTCGCCGGCCAGCATGCGTTGGCGTTCCAGCAATTCAATGGACTTTGAAACTTCGCCGCTGAGGTAATGGGTGACGCCGAGTCCGCCGAGCGCGTTGGCCTCGCCGCGCCGGTCGCCGGTTTCGCGGGCGATGCTTAGTGATAGTTCGTGGTATTTGATGGCGCGCGCGTGGTCGCCGAGGTTAGAGCAGGCGTGACCCAGATTTTCCAGGGCGTTGGCTTCGCCGCGTCGGTCGCCGATTTCGCGCGTGATGTTGAGTTGTGCGTTGAGCAGTTCCACGGCCTGTTGCACGTCGCCGAGCGCGTAATGCGCCAGCCCAAGACCGCCGAGCGCGTTGCTTTCGTTGCGCCGGTCGCCGAGATTGCGCGCCAGGTGCAGTTGCGCTTCCAGACACTCAATCGCCGCGCGCGGATCGCCGAGCGCGTAAAGCGTCAATCCGAGCGAGCCGATGGCATTGGCTTCTATGCGCTGATCTTCCAACTCGCGGGCGATTTTCAACGCTGATTCGTGAAACTCTTTGGCGCGCGCCAGTCCGCCGCCCAGATAATAGGCCGTGCCCAATCCAATCAAAGCATCGGCTTCGCCGCGCACGTGGCCTGTTTCCTGCGCGATTTCCAAAGCCTGTTCGTAGCAATTGATGGCGTGGTGGACTTCGCTCAAATCCGCGTAAGAATCGCCAAGCGTGATGAGGTGTTTGCCCTCGGCTTTGCGTCGTTGCATTTTGTGCGAAGCGGCCAGCGCGGCTTCGCTCCAACGAATGCGTTCGCGCGGATGCTGGCGCAGGTCGAGCACGTAACGCCCGGCGTCCGGGAAGGAGTTGCACAGTTCGCACGCCAGCCGATTGCTTTCCAGATGCGTCGCCGCCCACACCTGCCCGGCCTGAATGTTGTGCCATTCCATATCCACCAAATCCAGACCTTGTTTCAGGAACTGTCCGCCTTGTTCATAAAGGGCGTCGGCTTCGTGCAGCACGCTTTGGTAATGCGCGGCGTGATGATGGCGGGCGATGGCGCGTTCTTTTTCGGTCAGGGAAGATTCGGCAAAGAGCATCATTAGATCGTGCAGCCGGAATCTGCCGCTGGCGCGATTGCGTTCAACCAAACTGTAGGCCATCAGCCGATCCAGTGCGTTGGCGGCGCGTGCCGGATGGATTTTCCAAACGGCGGCGGCGGCGTTGACTTCAAAAGTGTCAGGGAAAACGGCCAGCGTTCGCCACAGTTTGCGCAAACCCGGAACCAGCATTTCGTAACTGGCGCGCAAGACGGCGTCCACGTGGCGTTTCGCGCCGTCCGGCGATTGGTCGCCGGACAAACGCTTGGCGTAATCACCCACGCTCAAGTTCGGATTTTGCGTCAGCGCGCTGGCCGCCAAACGCAACGCCAACGGCAAATGACCGCAGAGTTCGGCAATCCGCGCGGCATCATCGCCGATTTGCGGCAGCAAGCGACGCAGCAATTCTTCGGCTTCGGCGGCTGGCAAACTGTCCAGACGGCTGGCGAACATTCCCGGCAACGCGCCCGTGGAAAGATGTTGGCGCGAAGTGACAATCACCAAATTGCCGTCCGGCGGAAGGAGCGGCGCGACCTGATTGGCGTTGGCGGCGTTGTCGAACAGCAGCAACGCGCGTTTGCCGTTGAGTACGGAGTTATAAAGCTTGCCCAGTTCGGCTTCATTTTCCGGCAGCCGCGCGGCGGGCAAGTAGGCGCGAATGACGTGCGCCTGCGCTTCGGCCACGGACAGCGGCTGTGAACTTGCGCCTTTCAGATCAACGAAAATCTGCGCATTGGGATATTGCGGCGCGAGCTGATGCGCCAGTTTCAAGGCCAGCGTTGTTTTGCCTACGCCGCCCAGCCCCTGCACGCTGAGAATTTTGTTTTCAGGATTTGCGCGCGCGGCTACCAGTTCGGCCAGCTCAAACGCGCGTCCGGCGAATTCCGGCAAGGTGGGCGGAAGCTGTTGGATAAAAGTGTCTGTAGTAATGGACAATCCG
>CAZRXE010000762.1:0-1511 GCA_964603695.1 uncultured Heliomicrobium sp. | reverse complement strand
GGCGCACCTGAAACCCGGCGTCACGCCAGCGCAGGCGCAAGCTGAAATGGAACTGATCTCGCGGCGATTGCAGCAGCAATATCCCGACACGAATTCCGCCATCCAGATTCGCTTCACGTCGCTTTACGAGCGCATTGTCGGCGACGTGCAGCGCGTGCTGTGGGTCTTGCTGGCAACGGTTGGATTCGTCTTGCTAATTGCCTGCGCCAACGTCGCCAATCTGACGCTTTCGCGCATGGCCGCGCGCGAACGCGAAATCGCCATCCGTTCGGCGCTGGGCGCGGGCCGCCGGCGCGTGGTTCGCCAACTGCTGACCGAAAGCCTGTTGCTCGCGGCCATCGGCGGCGCGCTCGGCGTGCTGCTGGCCGCCTGGAGCCTGGACGCGTTGGTGGCGTTCAATCCCGACAATCTGCCGCGACTCGGCGGCGTCCGCATCAACCTGCCGGTGCTGTTGTTCACGCTGGCGATTTCGGCGGCAACGGCGTTGATCTTCGGTTTGGTTCCGGCGTGGCAGGCTTCGCGCGGCAATCTGAATCAAATGCTGCGCGAAGGCGGACGCGGCGCGGCAGGCAGCGCCAAAGGCCAAAAGCTGCGCGGCGCGCTGGTGGTCGCCGAAGTCGCCCTGTCGCTGGTGGTGCTGGTCGGCGCGGGATTGCTGCTGAAAAGCTTCAACCGGCTGCTCGGTGTGGACACAGGCATCAATGCCGAAAACCTGTTGACCGTCAATTTGCCGCTGGTGGAAATCAAAGACCCTCAG
Source organism: uncultured Heliomicrobium sp. (assembly GCA_964603695.1). Lineage (GTDB taxonomy): Bacteria > Acidobacteriota > Blastocatellia > RBC074 > RBC074 > RBC074. Next base: position 754 of record CAZRXE010000762.1, on the reverse strand, counting down.
CACCGCGCCAACGTGTCGCGCGAAACGATCACCCGCATTGCGCAAGTGCCTGGCGTCCAAATCGCAAGCGGCGGCAGCGCCATGCCGCCCGTCACCGCCCAACGCGGCACGCGCTTCGCCGTGCAAGGCTTGCCCGACGGCAACGCCGGATTAAGGTCGGCCTACTTCATCGCTGTCAACAGCGATTATTTCCGCACACTGGGAACGAAGCTTTATGAAGGCCGGGAGTTCACCGAACGGGATGAAGGCAATGCAGCCAAAGTCGTCATAATCAATCGCGCGTTGGCGCGCGCACTGTTTCCCAACGAAAGCGCCCTGGGCAAACGCCTGCAACTGGTCAACTCCGAACAATCCAACGAATGGCGCGAAATCGTCGGCGTGGTCGGCGAAGTCCGTTATTCCGGCCTGGACGATTCCAGCGAAGCCGCCATCTACACGCCGTTCGCGCAAACTCCGTTTATGTGGGCGAATCTGATGATCCGCACCAGCCTGCCGCCGCAATCGCTGATCCCGGCCATTCGCAAAGCCATTGAATCCGTCGAACCGTCGCTGGAACCGGCCAACTTCCGCACGATGGAAGACCTGGTCGCGGAATCCGTCGCGCAACCGCGCTTTTACACCACACTGCTCGGCGCATTCGCGTTGCTGGCGCTGGCGCTGGCCGGCATCGGCATTTACGGCGTGATTTCTTATTCGGTCGCGCAACGCACGCACGAAATCGGCGTCCGGCTGGCGCTCGGCGCGGGGCGAGGCG
>CAZRXE010000761.1:0-6856 GCA_964603695.1 uncultured Heliomicrobium sp. | reverse complement strand
ATCGAAGCCTACCTGGTGAAATCCGAAGTCGTTGGCAAAGGCATGCGCTACCGCGTTCGCGTCGGCAAGTTCCCAACGCTGCAAAAAGCCAAAGTCGCCGGCGACCATCTGGTCAGTGAAAAGGCCATCCCGGAATTCGCCGTGATGATCTATGACCCGCCTGCCGCCGCCGCCGCGCAACGCGAATCAAAGAAGAAAGCAGTCGTTGCCGCCGAAGCTGGAGCACCGCGACCGGGAAAAGAAGAACCCGTCGCCCCTGAAAAAGCAGAGGTCAGCGTCGTCAAATCGCCGGAGGAAACCAAAGCCTCCGTTGCGGAAGAAACAGTTCAACCCGCCATCACCACATCGCCAATTCCGGCCAAACCAGAGCCCAGGCCGGAGCCGGCTACTGAATTCAAACCCGCGCCAACCGCTCCGACAAGTCCGGTCGCCGAAACCAAGCCTGCGGAAATCAAGCCCGAACCAAAGCCGGAAGTACCTCCCGCTGCGGAAATCAAACCGGAGTCGAAGCCGGAAATTCCCGCGACAACATCACCGGCGGAAATGACCGCGAGCGTGGAACCCAAAATCGCCACACCGCCCATCGCCGATGCGTTGACAGAAGCCGCGTTCAACAAAAGCAATTGGAAGATGGTTCGCCGTAGCGTCGAAACCGACAAAAATCTGCGAGCGGTTCATTTCGTGGACACTATGACCGGCTGGGCCGCCGGCGATGCAGGTGCTGTCTATCGCACCACCGACGGCGGGCGCACCTGGAAACCGCTGCTCAGCGGCGTTTCCGCCAACATCAATTTCATTCATTTTCTGGATTGGAATCACGGCTGGATGATCGGCGAAGCTGTCAAAGGCATTGGCTCCCGTGACGAAGACGAAGGCGAAACCTTGTTGCTGAACACCATCAACGGCGGGCGCACATGGATGATTCAGAAAATCCCTAATTTGCTGAGCGTTTGTTTCACCGACCTGCAAAACGGCTGGGCCGTGGGTAAAAACGCCACGTTGTTGCGCACCACGAACGGCGGCACGGATTGGAAACCCGTGCCTGAAATTCAAAGCGTCGTCGGCCTGCCCATCGAATCATCCAATTACAACTTCGGTTTCCGCGACGTGTTTTTCCGGGATGCCAACCATGGCTGGCTGATCGGCAATTTCTATGGCCGCGCGCAAAGCAACATCGGCGGCCTGTTCGCCACCGAAGACGGAGGCACAACCTGGAAGCGCGTGCCCGTCACACTGCAAACGCAAAAAGTCTCCGGTCGCTTCACGCCGGGCCTGCTGCATTCCGTGCAATTCACCGATGCCGACCACGGCTCGGTCACGGGCGAAATGACCGACGGCGAAGGCCGCTACTTTTTCGCTTTGCACACTCGCGACGGCGGCCAAACCTGGGAACAGTTCCGCACGCCCAGTCGTGCCACGCACAGCACCCAATTCCTAGATCCGGCCAACGGCTGGATGGCCGCCTTCGCCCCGCGCGAAGGCAGCGCCGAAGCCGTCGTTTACGACACCAGCCTGATGCGCACTGACAACGGCGGCCTTTCCTGGCAAAACGACTTCACCGCCAAAGGCAGCCGCATCCGCAGCGTCTTTTTTCTCTCGCCCAACAAAGGCTGGGCCGTCGGAGATCGCGGAATCATCTTGCGTTATGAAGAGAAGTCGAAGGCGATCAATTAACACGAAGACCTGGCGAGATTGGTCAACCAGAGAAGCCTTCAGGCGGTCGCGCCGCCGCCTGAAGGCGAAGCTACAAACGCGATTACAAAAACGGCTTCCACGCTTCCAGCATCGCGCGCAGTTCTTCTCGCTCTTCCGGTTTGACGTTCGGCAGCGGCGGACGCACCGGCCCACCATAAAGCCCGACCATTTCCATCATCGCTTTCATCGCCGACACTTCGTAGCCTTTGCGCCGCGCGCGTAAGGCATAAAGCGGCGTGACGCATTCGTAGATCAGCTTCATCAATTCCGCGCAGTTTTCCTTGCAGCCGGCTTCGTGAAGTTTCAATGACAGCTTGGGCGCGACAGTGGCAATGCTCGAAGTGTAAGTGCGAATGCCGATGGAGTAATAACCCGGCAAGCTGTCGTCGCCCGCGCCGCCTATCCACTGTAGCCGGTCGCCCACGCGATTGATAATCATCTGGTAGCGGCGAATGTCCGCCTGCCCGTCTTTCCAGGCGCAGAGCGTGGGAATGTTCGACGCCAGTTTGTCCACCATCGCCGGTGAAAAGTTCGCCCAGTCGCGGCTGTAAATCAGCAGTCCCAAATCCGTCGCCGCGCCGATGGCACGGTAATAACCGAGCATGCCTTCATCGTCGGCGTTCGGGTAATACGGCGGCAAAGCCAGAATGCCGTCGGCTCCGGCGGCAGCGGCTTGCCTGGCCATTTCGACAGCCAGCGGTTGGTTGAAACCCACGCCGGCGATGATCGGCGCGCTGTCGCCGATGACTTCGACGGTCAGGCGAACAACGGCGTTATATTCCGCCGGAGTCAGCGAATAGACTTCGCCGGTTCCGCCCGCCGCGACCACTGCGCACAGCGAATGCTCGCGCAGTTTGGTCAGGTTATGCCGCAGCCCTTCCAGGTTTAGCGACAGGTCTTCGTTGAAAGGAGTGATCGGAAAGGCAATCACGCCTTCATGCAATTTGGTTCGGAGTTCGATTGGAGTAGTCATTGGTTTTCAGGCAGCTTTCTTCGGTATTTTCTTCTTAGCGTTGATCGTTGTTTCGGCCATCTCGGAGATAGGTACAGTATCGCGCGTCAACAAGCGGCCCGAACTGCAATTAACCGCTTGCTGACGCGCGCGGTACTAAGCAGATGGGCAAAAGCTCCGCAGGATAATCTCTGCTTTTCATTTTCCATTTTCCAATTGTCATTTTTCATTAGTTGCGCGCTGATTCCGGGCAATGACGAATGACAAATCCAAAATGGAAAATGGAAAATTAAATTGCCGTCAAATCTTTGCCCGACTACTTACAGCCGGCGTAAAAAGCCTTTGGGATTCCAGGTAATCAAAAAGCTTTCCTTACTGCGATCAATCACGAAGTTGGAGTTTTCCGCGACGAAAGCCTCGATGGCTTCGTAAGGGCCAGGCTGCGGACCTACTTCCAGACCGTGGTAGCAGATGCCGTCTTCGACCACGAAATAACCTCCGGGTTTAACCAGCGAGCCGTAGGTGCGCAGCACGTTCAGCGTGTTTTCGTAAGTATGCGAACTGTCTTCGATAACTAAGATCTGATCGTTTTTGTTAATCAGACTGACTACCTGATGATACGAAGCGCAGGCGTCGCCTTCGATCCAGGTGATGCGCGGGTGTCGCCGCGCGGCATCCGCCAGTAACTCGTGAGTAACATCCAGTGCGATGATTTTTCCTTTTCCCAGCGCATCGCAAAGATGCGCCAATGCCAGGGCGCTTCCGCCGAAACGATTGCCTATTTCCAGAATCACGTCCGGTTTCAACTGGTAAATCAGTTCCTGATAGACCCAAAAATCCAGCGGATTTTTCAGCGCCGTCACGCCGAAATAGGTCGTTTGCTCCATAATCCGCTGCTGCATGATCGGCAGCACTTGTCGTAACGGCTTGTCCAGCCATTCTTCCATAACGTTCATTGTGTTAATGCCTCAACCTTTGAATTTGGATAAGTATCGTCCCCACAAACCCAGCGCCAGGTAATGCTCCGCGCCGGCGGTCAATCGGCCTGTTTTCGTCCCTCGCCGAATGAGCCAATGCAATGCTTGAAGGGACGGTTCAAGCTCCGCCAGAAACCGCAAATTTTCCCGATCGTCCTGTGTCAAAAACGTGCGACATCGTCGGTGCAGTTCGCGCGCCAAGACTGTTACTTTCGTTACCTGACGACGATGGATTTCCTCCGCCGCTTGTCGCCCCTTTCTCGTCATCATAACTTTCAAACCGAAAAAAAGTAACTTGAACCACGGCGACCGAATCGCGTCATGAAACCCTATGGCGTTTTCTCCATGCTGCACGTAATCGTACAAACATCCCGGAAGGTACTTCGCTTTTCCGCGAGCCAGGCTGACACAAGCCAGCCATTGATCGTGCGCCAAGCCTTCGATCCCAGTCGGAAACGGCAGGGCGTGACGGAGGATTTTGCTGGAAAACAGCGCCGCCGCGCCGGTCACGGAGTTACTCATAACCATCGAAACGAGATCTGAACAATTAGCATCTCGCTGGAGAAACGCCGACTCGGCTATGACCCGCCCGGCCGCATCCACGATTCGCGCATCGCTGTAAGCCAACGTGGTATTTTCGTCGAACTGTTCAAACAAAGATTGCAGCTTCCCCGGTTGCCAGAAATCGTCCTGATCCGCCAATGCAAAATAACAAAACTCCGCTGGAACCATTTGCAAGCTACGTTCAAAGTTAAGGTAAAACCCCAACCTCGCCCCTGAAACGGATAACGTGAATCTGCCGTCCGCACCGATCACTTCCCGCATTCGTGCAAGAGCGTCTTCGGAAGAAGCGTCGTCACTAATAAAACAATGCCAGTTCATCCAGGATTGACGGCGAATGGATTCAATCTGCCGGCGAAAGAGTTGCGACGGCGGGTTATAAGTCGCCATGCAAATTGCTATCGCCTGCTGATTGGAACCGGATTCAGATTGCATTGCCGCCACGATTGTCAGTCAGCTTCAGTTCCCGCCCAACCAATGAAAGATTGGGATTGAAAAAGACATCGCCGTTTTTTCCCGCTTGTCTGAGCCAGTCCGGCTGTTTTTGCTCCGGGTTAGCGAAATGATGCCGCAACGCGCCTGAATGCTTCAGCAGGGCATACGGCGTATAAACCACACGCCGGTTGCCGGCGTGTGTCTTCCAACACAAAGTCAGATCACCGTCTGCCGCATCTTCCTCGAAACCTCCCTGTTGTTGAAAAAACTGTTTGCTGACGAGCAGGCAATCTCCTGCCACCGCCAGCCGATTTCGATAACATTCCGCCGAACCGAAAATACCAAAAGCGGTTTCAACGGTAGCTTCCGTCAAGTATTCCGCCAGCCCCCCCCGGTTTACAGTGACTCCGCTGTGTTTCACTTTTCCGCTTGTTCCCAACAGTTTGGCTCCGACTATGCCTACATCTGGAAACTCCGCCCAACGCACCATTTCCTCCAGCCAGCCGGATTCCACGACTTGATTAGCCGCAGAAAAAAACAGCAGTAACTCGCCGGTCGCTTGTTGCGCGGCGAAGTTATACGCTGCTGGAAATGAAGCCGTCCGTTCGCAAGTCAGAAGCTTGAGCGGTATTTCCGGCGCGAATTCCTGAAGCTCGTCAAGCGGAATTCCGGTCTTGCCCGGCCGGCAAACAATCAGAATTTCAAAGTTACGATAGGCGGTTTGTTTTAACACCGATTCCAGGCAGGCTTTCAATCGCGGTAGATTTCCATCGCTCAAAACAAGAAAGGAGACTTTGTTATTCCCGGAAACAGGCCAGGTAGCTCGAACAAAGCCGCCCGGCAGGGTTTCCGTTTCCGCCAACAGCCCACGGCGCTGCAAATGTTCACGCACGGCGCGTCTTTGCGCGGCAAAAGCATAGGGCTTTGCCGCAATGCCAGAGGCGGCGGAGTTACTCCACTGCCGCCAGTGATAAAGAATTTTGGGAATATGCGCGAAACGGTTGGTACGTTCCATAACGCGCAGGAAGAAATCCCAATCCTGCGCGCCATCCGTCGCCGCGTTGAACCCGCCGGCTTCTTCTGCCAGACGTTTGCGAATAACACAAAGATGGCAAAGGTAATTCGTCGCCAGCAGGGTTTCCGGTGACCAACCGGGTTTGAAATGCGGCTCGAACCTTTGCCGGCTGTCTTCGCTGAGCAGATCGCGATCGGAGTAAATGAAATCAAGTTCCAGTTGCTCGTTGAGTAGCTTAACGACTTCGTAAAGCGCAAAAGGCGCAAGCAGATCGTCGTGATCCAGTATCGCAATGAATTCGCCGTCGGCCAGCGCCAGCGCCGCGTTGCTGTTGCCGGAAATTCCAAGGTTTCGTTCCAGCGATTTGACCTTGATGCGCTCGTCTGTCCTCGCCCAATCCAGCAGCAAGTCCCGCGTTTCTTCATTTGCCGGGTTGCCGTCGGCCAAACACAATTGCCAATGACTGTAAGTTTGCTCAATGACTGATTGGATCATTTCGTTGAGCAAACGCGGCGGCGTGTTATACACAGGAGTAACAAAACTGATTAGAGGCCGGAAACTGAATCCTTCCGATGTTACTTTTTGTTGTGCTAGTTCCGCCTCGGTCGGTTCGTTTTGCGCAATCCATTGATTGTATTGGTTGTTGTCGCTCGAAGTCAGGTCTTTTGAACGCAGACGAGAGGCGGCGGATTTGGCCGTGCGCACCACTGATTGCAACAGCCTTCGCCGAAAACTATGTTCCGGCGCGAATTGCCGCTGCACGCGCCAAAGCCATAGCAATAATTGCCAGCCGCGACCTGACGTAATGCTACTGAGCTGGTTTTGCAATTCGCGCCAGGCATCAGTGCTTTGAGTGTTTTGCTGCTTTAACGTCGCGGTGATTTCGGCGAATTCCCGTTCCCGCTGTTCGTGGTGACTTTGTAATTCACGGTAAGCCAGCGATTGCCCGGAATGTTTGCCCAAAGCCTGGAAAAATGCCTGGAATTGTTTCGTCTCCATTTCGGAAGCGTTAAAGATTTCCTGTAACTCCGGCGCGGTTACTTGCCAGGCGACAAGCAGTCCCAAGCCGTTGCTGACAGGTAGCTCAAAATGCCGGAAACGAACTTTCAATTCCGTCCAACGTTCCTCGCCCTTTTCGATGCCGTAAATTAACACAACTCCTTGCCGGCTGATTTTAGGTATCCAGGATTCAAAATCCTGTTTGCCGCGTTCAAGCAGGCG
>CAZRXE010000760.1:0-5619 GCA_964603695.1 uncultured Heliomicrobium sp. | reverse complement strand
GCTGCTCCATCAGCAATAGTGTCAGACCGTTATTGAGCTTGACCTTTTTGTACGGCGGCAGTTTCAAACTTTCAGCGGTTGTTGCGAATGCGCTCGCCGGTGAACTCATCAAGGCAACAATCAGAAACAAGATCGAAAATCTTTTCAGCATCTCTCCTCCTACTTTTCAGCCTTTTGTTCACTCGCCGGTTTTTCGGGAATCAGCGTGGCGACGGTGCGGTTCTTTTCGGTGAGGTATTTTTGGGCCACGCGCTGCAAATCCTCTTTGCCGACTTTCTTATAATCGTCTGCGGCTGTGAACAGCTTCTTGTAATCGCCGAAAAAGACTTCGTAACTGCCAAGCGTGTTGGCCTTGCCGCTGATGGTTTTCATCTGGCGATAGAAATTGGCGAGCAGGATGTTTTTGGCTTTCTCCAATTCCTGATCGGTGACGGCTGTGGCTTTAACTTTGTCGAGTTCTTCGTAAATCGCTTTTTCGACGGCTTCCGGTTGGACGCCGGCCTTGGGTTGGGCGGAGATGGTGAACAGCGTCGGGTCGAAGGTCAGGCCGCTGCCGCCATTGACGAACAACGCGATTTGATCCTTGTCCACCAATCGCTGGTACATCCGCGAACTTTGGCCGCTGAACAGAACCGTCTGCAAAACCTGCAATGGGTAATAATCCGCGTCAGTCGCCGCCGACACGTGGTAACCCATCATCAAAATCGGCAGTTGCGCGAATTTGCGAACGGTCAGGCGGCGTTCGCCTAGTTGTTCGGGTTCTTTGGTGGTGACTTTGGCGGGCGGATCGTGCGGCGTAATCGGTTCGATGTATTTTTCGGCCAGCTTGACGATTTCTTCCAACGACACGTCGCCGCTGACAATCATCGTCGCGTTCGACGGTGAGTAGCCCATTTCAAAATGGCGCTTGAGGTCTTCAAGCTTCCAGTTTTCTATGTCTATCATCCAGCCGACGACAGGCCATTGATAAGGATGCGCCGTGTATGCCGCCGCATAAAGTTGCTCAAACAAGATGCCGAAGTTGTTAGCGTCCACCGACGAGCGGCGTTCGGAAGAAACCACGCCGCGTTCGGATTCAATGACTTTCGGATCGAAGCTCAAATCGCGAATGCGGTCAGCTTCCAGGTCGAAGATCAAATCCAGCGCCGTGCGCGGAAACCAATCTTGATAAACGGTCAGGTCGCGGCTGGTGTAAGCGTTGTTCGATCCGCCGGCGGCTTCCATCACGCGGTCGAATTCCTTGGGTCCGTACTTTTTCGCGCCGTTGAACATCATGTGTTCGAAAAAGTGCGACAGTCCGGTTGTGCCCGGACGTTCGTTGCGCGAACCGATGCGATAAAAGATGTAAAGCGCCACGTTCGGAATCGAACGATCTTCTTCCACGACGATCTTCATTCCGTTTTTTAAAGTGTGCGTTTTGATTTGGAACTGCTGCGCCTCGGCAACGACCGCCGCTGAAAACAGAAGCGCGACGACCGGAACAAACGACTTGATCGGCTTCATAAAGCGTCTTCCTTTTGATTGTGACTGCCGTAAAAATTGCGCGAAAGGGAATCAGCGCAAAGAGAAGTGATGAACTGCAATAACTCCGGGGACGCATCGCCTCCGGCGTGCGTGCGTTCGCGAAAAACGACTTGAAGCTCAGCCACGCGTTGGACGCCGGAAGCAATGCAAACCCAGATTCAATCGCCGCCAGCTTGCGCCCGTTCGATAGCTTCCAGCATTGCCAGGGTTTCAGGATCAATCTGATCAGCGCAAGGCGCGAACAACTCCGGATAATCCAACACGCAAACCGCGCATCCCGTACCGCAACATGGCGGCAGTTCATTGGCGGCAACTGCTTCTTTCCTTTGTTCTTGTTGCATTTTACTAACGACCGGAAGGCTTGAACCAAGCCGGGCGGCACTATAAAAAAAAGCGCGAAAAGCGTCAACGCAACACTTTTCAGATGCAGGACTGTGCAAAGTCAGTGTTGCGCGAACTGTCCAGCATTGGTTTCGACACAAGTCTGAAACACTCCATTTTTAGCCTGCTTCGCAGGCTGGAAAACCTGTATAGAAACTAATGCTGGAATGGCCGCGCACCCAGGTGCGCTCACGGGTTTACTCAAGGGGTACGCGGATTTTGCTCCGCTTCTTCATCAATAAGCTTGCACTTGTTTTTGAAGTTTTGAAGTTTGGCGTGAACCGTGCCGGAAGCGGTTTTGGCTGTGACTTTTAGTGGAATGTGTTTGTCGTCGGCAGTCACCCACATGGTCATTTCGCCTTGTCGGGAAATGAGTTGCCCGGGGCCGAAGATTTTTGGTTCCAGGCGGATGGTTTTTATTTTGCCGCAATCGGTGTTGAGCTTTTCGGTTTTGCCGACCACGATGTTGAACCAGTAATTCGTGCCGTCGTCATTGACAGGGAAGCGAATCAACTGGCCTTCCTTCATTTTTTGCATTCGCATGAAGTAAATCGCCGACAGCAAATCGAGCATGCCGCTTTCGCGGGCGGCGGCTTTTTCTTTGGGCTGCGCTTGGGCGTTGTTAAGATCATTGGTGATGAACTTGACGGTTTGTTCCGAAGAATCGAAAACCAGCGCCTGCGCCTGATGCTTTTTGCCTTCCTTGATTTGCTTGAAGCCGATGCGCGCGGCGAAGTCTTTGGCGTCCACCAACGTTTCAAAGCGGTCTTTCACGTCCACGCCGGTCAGCGCGATCAGGAAGCCTTTGGAAACAGCGGTCGCGCGCAGCCGCAGGAAATGTTCTTCCGGCGCGGGTTTGAATTCGACGTTCAGTCCATCAATGGTCGGTTGCGTCGCCGCGCCCACGAATTCAAAGCTGATGACGCCGACCGTGGCATAAACCGGGAAGCGCGAAAAGCGGACTTCGTATTCCAGCTTTTCACCCGTCTGAATCGGCAGTGAGTTTTTGAAATCACGGCGCAACGCGGCCAGCGGCAACTTGACCGAAGGTGTCGGCTTGGCCTTGTCGTCATTGCCGATGGCGGCGTCCTGAAACGCCAAACTGCGGTCGGCGACAAGTCCGCTCAGCGCCAGCAACAAAATTGCGAATAAGAAAGCGATTCGTTTCATTACGGTTCTACCGAATCAGCGCCGCGAGCGGTGCTGATTCAAAAAAGTCCGGCGGCTTTCAGCGCCAGCACGAAAAGCACTATTCCCAGCCCGACCAGTGCGCGGTATTCGCGATGATGACGGTACTGTTTGAAATCGAAGTTTCGCGATTGGCCGGACTCATAAGGCGTCAAACGCGGCAGAAACAGCGGCACGTCAGCCGACCAGCGCACATAAGCTTCTCCGAAGAGCATTCGCATGTGCGCGGCTTCAGCCTGCATCACTGGCCAGTAAACCGCTAAAAAGAAAATCACCAGCCACGCGCCAATCAACCAACTGCCGCCCGCAATCGAGCAGCCTGCGGCCATTACGAAGCTGCCGAAGTAAAGCGGATTGCGAGTGTGCGCATACGGCCCGGCAACGGCCAGTTCGGCGTTTTTGCGCAAATGTCCCGACGCCCAGGCGCGAATCAAAATTCCGCACAGCGCAATTGGCACACCAACGGCCAGCGACGACCAGCTTGGACGGGAAAAAACGGCGAACAAAATCGCCGTGACAAAACCAATCGGCACGCGCAGTCGTTGCAACAGCGAACGTCCATCCGATTTCACAATTTGGGTTTGATGTTCTGCATTCATAATTTGGGGCGTTTCGTCGAATCAGCACTGCGAGCGTTAAATGTCGCGGTGCTGATTCTGCAATCTTTTGACAATGCCTTGCCAGACTTGTTCGATGGGCAGTTTCATGCACGACGTGTGACTGCAATAGCGGCGGTAACAATCCGTCCGGCAATCCAGGTCATTGCGTTCGACGACGATGTCTTCGGGAGCGAACGGCCCGTTGCGTCGCGCCGAAGTAGGGCCGAACAAGGCAACGATTGGCGCGCGCGCTGCCGCCGCCAAATGCATCGGGCCGGTGTCGCCGCCCAGGAAGAGTTTGGCGCGGGCGGCCAGCGCCAGAAACTGTTTCAAGGTGGAATCCAGCGCGAACGCCGCGCCCGTGCGGGTTTGCGCAACGACGGCTTGCGCCAGCGACAATTCGCCCGGCCCGTAAGTCACCGCCGAACGAATCCCATAAACTTCCCACAAGCGATCCGCAATCGCTGCGAATTCAGAAGTATGCCAAAGTTTGGTCGGCCAGCCGCCACCGGGATTCAAAATTGCCGGCGCGCCTTCGCAACGCTGCACCTGCGCTTCGGCAAACTGCAGGTCTTCGGCATTCAGCGCAATCGGAAACTCGAATTCGCCGGAAACTTCGCAGCCAAGATGCCGAACCAGTGACAGGTTTTTTTTGATGATGTGATCGTGATCGTCAGCGGGGACTTGTTCGGTCAACAGCCAGGCGCTTTGCGGTTCGCGCAGGGCGGCTTTGGCAAAACCCAGACGGCGAGGAATGCGCGGCAGCCAGGCCACCAGCGCCGATTTCAGCAGGCCTTGAAAATCCAGCGAAAGATCAAAGCTCGCGTTTCGCAGTTGCGCGATGTGTCGGCGAATGTCTGAAAGAGTTTCGGCGTTGGTTAGAGTTTTGCGCCAGCCGTGCAAGTCGAGTTCGATCAGCTTGTCCAGGCAAGGATTTCCGCGCAGCAGTTTGGCTGCGCCGCCGCGTTCGACAGCCCAGGCCAGATATGCTTCGGGCAGCGCGCGCCGCAAGGCGGCCAGCGCGGGCAGTGTGTGGACGACATCGCCGATGGCGCCCAGTCGAATAATCAGAATTCGTGGATGACCCATTGAACTGCTTCCAATAAGTTTTTCGCGATGTGATCGGGTTGAACGGCAGATGCTGCTTTCAACTCTTCCTGCCCATATCCGGTAAGCACCAGAACGCCGCGCGCGCCGGCGGCTTGCGCCGTCTCCACATCGCGCAAACGGTCGCCGATGACCACGCACTCAGACAAATTCAAATTGAAATCCGTCGCCGCGCGAAGCAACAAGCCCGGTTTTGGTTTGCGGCAATCACAATCTTGCCGATACGGCGGCGCACCGAAATCGGGATGATGCGGGCAGTAATAGATCGCGTCCACCAGCGCGCCGCCTTGCGCTAATTCGGTTTTCATTCGCTGGTGAAGTTCGGTCAAAAATGCTTCGGTCAGCAGCCCGCGCGCAATGCCGGATTGATTGGTCAGGACGATGGCCGGCCAGCCGGCGTTGTTGACCATGCGTAAAGCCGCCGCTGCGAAATCATACAAGCGGAACTGCGCGTGTTCGCGGATGTATCCGACTTCTTCATTCAAAGTGCCGTCGCGGTCAATGAAGACTGCTCGCTCGATGGGATGTCTGTTACGGGAGTTGTTCATTCAAGGGCGGCGATTCTAACCCGCTTCGGCGTTGGTTGCGAATCGGTTGGGAAAGGGCTGAAGGCTGAACCGAAAATCGGCGCGTGAAAAAAGAACGACGCTGCCGGATCTGGATTCGTAGTCGTCCTTACTTCTCCTTCAAATCCGGCAGCGTCTACCGATGAGGTTGCCGCAACCCCATCGAATACGATGCGCCGACGATGATAGCAACTGGTGTTCCGCAAGCTTCGTGCTGGTAACGCAAGGGTTCTCACCGTAGGCTTGCAGCGAGC
>CAZRXE010000759.1:0-5785 GCA_964603695.1 uncultured Heliomicrobium sp. | reverse complement strand
GACATCCTTTGCCCGCGAAAGACGAAGCCAAAGCCACGCGCGAAGTGCAAAAGCAAATCCGCGACATTGACAAAAAACTGCCTGAACTGGAACGCAAACGCCGTGAAGCCAAAGCCAAAGGCGAAGAAGACGATGAAATGGGCATCAGTTATTTGCTGCGGACTTCGCGCTTTTTGAATCCTCGGCGTGAACAGCTTCGCGGACGCGAGGTGATTGTCTTCGACTTTGAACCGAACCCTGATTACAAGCCGCGCACCTCGTTTGAAAAAGCGGAAAGCCGCATCAAGTTTGCCGGGACTTTTTGGATTGACGCCGCTGACCTGCAAGTCGCAAGAGCCGAAGCGCGTTTGCTCAAAGCCTTCAAAGTCGGCGGCGGCTTGCTGGCTTCGCTCAAACCCGGCGCGACGATCATCTTTGAACAGGAGCGCGTCAATGACGAAATCTGGCTGCCCACTTACGAAGAAATCAATTATGCCGTTCGTGTACTGTTCAAAAACGCCAATCAACACACCAGCACGCGCTTCAGCAATTACAAACGCTTCAACGTCGAGGCGGAAAAGGAAAAGATCAAGGCTTTCGAAAATTGAGAAGGGGGAAGTGAAGATGAAAACCAAACTGATTTTATGCGGACTATTTGGCGTCGCGTTCGCGGCGCTGTGCGGAATAACAAATAAACCTGCGCTGATTGGGCTGCATCAATCGGCGCGTGTCCAGGCGGCGGCGCAAACGCCGACCTTTAACAAGGAAGTCGCCCGCATTTTTCAAACCAGTTGTCAGAACTGTCACAGCCCTGGCGAAGTCGCGCCGTTTTCATTGCTCACTTACAAAGAGGCGCGTCCGTGGGCGCGCGCCATTCGCGAAGCGGTCATCAAGCGCGAAATGCCGCCGTGGAAGCCACAAGCAGGTTGCGGCGATTTCCAGAACTCCACGGCATTGACGCAGGCGGACATCAACACCATAGCTGCCTGGGTGGACGCCGGCGCGCCCGAAGGCAATGCGGCGGATTTGCCCGCGCCACGCACCTTTCCTGAAACCTGGCCGCAGGGCGAACCGGATTTGATTGTCACGCCGGAGGAAGACTTCACGCCGCCGCAAGGCAAAGACGCTTATCGCTGTTTCAGCATTCCCGTGTCGCAACTGCGCGGTTCGCGCTTTTTGCAGGGAGTGGATGTGCAACCGGGCAATCGCAAAATCGTGCATCACGTCTTGGCCTTTTCAGACGCCACAGGGCAATCTGCGGCACTCGACGCGCAAGACGCCGGGCCGGGGTATTCCTGTTTCGGCGGGCCAGGCTTCGAGTTGGACGATGACAGCAACATTCTGGGAGCCTGGGCACCGGGCGCGAGCGGCGAATTCGTTCCCGCCGGCACGGGCATCAAATTGAGCGTGACGCCGCAAGCTCGCGTCGTTATTCAAGTGCATTATCATCCGACCGGCGAAGTTGAAAGCGACCGCACTTCCGTAGGCTTCTACTTCGCGCGCCAACCCGTCAAACAGGAAGCGTATTTGCTCGGTTTGGAAAATGATTCGTTTCTGATTCCGGCGGGCGCGACAAATTACGTCGTGACTCAACAGGCACAATTGCCGCCCGGCCTTTCGCTCAAACTGCTGAACATTTTGCCGCATATGCATTTGCTCGGTCGGCAAATCAAAGTCGAATACACACTACCAAATTCCAGTGCGCCGAATTGCCTGATTAACATTCCCGATTGGGACTTCGATTGGCAGAGCGCCTACTCGTACAAAACACCGGTTTCGATTCCCAGCGGTTCGCAAGTCAAACTGACGGCGGTTTATGACAACTCCGCCAACAATCCGCGCAACCCGAATTCGCCGCCCAAACCGGTCGGTTATGGTGAAGAAACGACGGACGAGATGGCGCTGGCGTTTTTGCGCGCCACTGTGGACGGCGACAGCGTCAAGCCGTCCACGCCGAGCGTTTTCGATGTGATTGCTGACGCCGCCGGAAACCTGGCGGCCGGCGGCGCGGGCTGGTTGCCGGGCGCGGATTTGCTGGTCAACGGACGCCGCGTGCGCGACACGCGGTTGATGAATGGCCAATTGATTTCGCCCGCCGTTTGGAAAGCCTTTGCCGCGCCGGGTCAGGCCGTCAACGTCGCGATCATTAATCCTGACGGTTACGTTTCCAACGAACGCAGCTTCACGCGCAATGTAACGGCGCGCCCGCTGGCTGTGGTTTCCGCCGCCGGCTATCAACCGGATTTCAGCACGCCCGGCTCCATCGCGGCGGCCTTTGGCGAAGGCTTGGCGATAAGCACGCTGGCCGCCAACGCCACGCCTTTGCCTACGACACTTGGCGGAACCCGCATCTTCGTCAATGGCGTGGCTGCGCAACTGTTTTTTGTTTCGCCGCGCCAGATCAATTTTCAGTTCCCAACGGAAACCTTCGCGGGCACAGCCGTGGTTGAAGTCGAATTGAATGGGCAATTGCAGGCGCGCGGAACGCTGATGCTCGGACGCATTCGCCCGGCCATTTTCACTGCCAACGGCTCCGGGACGGGCGCACCGGCAGCGGTTGCCACACGCGACGGCATAAATTATTACGCGGTCGGCAATCCGAACGGCCAGCCCAACCCAGTCAATGCTGGCGATGTGCTGGTATTGTTCGGAACAGGCTTCCAACAAGGTAATCGGGAAACTGCCAAAGTCACTATCGGCGGACGCGCGGCGGAAGTGCTTTACGCTGGACGGCAAGGCCAGTTCATCGGAGCCGATCAACTCAATATTCAAATTCCGCCTGGCTTAAGCGGATTGGTAGATGCAAACGTCGAGTTCAATGGACGCGCGGCCAATCCAGTGAAATTACTGGTTCGCTGAAAAAATCTCGTGCGCGTCAAAAAGTGGTTTACGCCTGTTTACCGTCCCATCATCATCGGTCGGGAATTCGTCGCAAACCACAATCAACTTTTAATCAGCATTGCGTTCCGGCAACGGCAAAAAACATCTTTTTCATCCCGCCCGACTTCGTGCATAATGCGCGCCTGCCCCGCACCCCGCATCCCCACGACAAGGACAGAAGGAAGTTTATGAGACTCATTCGTTGGGCTGGTACGCCACTTTTTATCTTGCTTTCACTCACTACTTTTGCCGTTGCGCAATCCGTACCTTACACCGTTCAACTAGAAGCCGCGCAAACTCAGGCCGAAGCCGACGAGAAGGTTGCAAAGCTCAAAGCCAAAGGCATCGAAGCCTACATTTTGAAAAGCGAAGTACGGAAGAGAGGCACTTTTTACCGCGTTCGTGTTGGGATGTTTCCAAACGCCAGGGAGGCGCGCAAATTCGGCACTTCGTTGAAGCAACAGGGACTGGTGCCGGATTTCTTCATTGCGCCCTTCGAGCGGACAACGGAAGAGGTCGCGGTTGCCAAAAACATTTCCAAGCCCACTCCGGCCACGCCTAAAGAATCCGCGAAGCCCACAGTTAAAATCGAGCCGGCGACCAAACCCGCCATCACTGAATCTGCGGTTACGCCTCCGGCGGCTGTCAATTTCGCGCGATTTCAGGAGCCGCAGAGCGGTTTTTCCTTCGAGTATCCGAGTTATTGGAATGGCAACAGTTTGAGCGCGGAGGACGCCAAATCGCAGCGCATTAACGCTGGCGCACTTTTCAAATCATCGGAAGACTCGGCGTTTCTCAACGCCATCTGGAATGAACTCGACAAGGCCAACAGCGCAACCAATGACAACGATCTGATTGTTGATGTCATTCTCAAAAGCATGAAATCCGGCGACGGCACGCAAACCATGGAAGAAGTAGGACGCAAGGTGATCGAAGACAAGGAAAAGGCGCAATTCAAAACCTTCCTTGACCTGCGCGCCACCTTCCAGACGCAAGGCCAGGAAACGCCACTGGAGTTCCTGGGCAAAGCCGTCATCATTCGCGCTAACAAAGGAATTTTGCTCGTTGCAACCTTTTACGCAAAAAACAGCCCATCCAATGTGGGCGGCATTGCCGAAAAGATCATCGCTTCGGTCAAAGCGCCGGAGTAAGAACGACGAGGGGAAGAAGAGTCCACAAAGATGTTTTGCGTTCTCTTCTTCCCCTCGCGCCGATTGCCGTTTCCTGATTCCTCTCGTCAATCTCAAGCTTCCACGCCGCGTTTGCCGAAGAAGTCTTTCAACGCCGGATAGACATCTTCCTTATCATCAATCCGCACGCCGATGAATCGCTCTTTGTTTTTCAGCCGGTCGTTGAAAATTGAAAGCAGCGCGCCGCTGCTACGCCGATAAGTGGCCATGCCTTCCTCGCCGATTTCGCCGTAGCCGAACAGATTGCAGGTTTCGATCAACTGATCGGCCATCTTCACGGCATCTTCATTGTCGGAGTAGTAATTGTCGCCGTCCGAAAAGTGAAACGGATAAACGTTCCAATCGCGCGGCGGGAAGCGCTCGGTGATGATGTCGAGCGCCAGTTTGTAGGCCGAACTGACGACCGTGCCGCCGCTCTCGCCTTGTGTGAAGAATGCTTCTTCCGTCACCTCTTTGGCTTCGGTGTGGTGGCTGATGAAGACGATTTTGACCTGATCGTACTTCGTGCGCAGGAAGCGAACCATCCAGAAGAAGAAGCTGCGCGCGATGTATTTTTTGAACTCACCCATCGAGCCGGACACGTCCATCATGGCGATGACGGCGGCGTTCGATTCGTATTTGATTTGCTCTTCCCAACTCTTGAAGCGCATGTCTTCTTTTTTGAAGCCGCCAACCTTGGCATCGCCTTTTTCGCGGGCATTGCGGCGGATGTTTTCCAGCATGGTGCGCCGTTTATCCAGGTTGGATAGCACGCCGGTGCGGCGGATTTCGGTGAACTTGGTGGTTTT
The DNA here is from genome assembly GCA_964603695.1 of uncultured Heliomicrobium sp. GTDB lineage: Bacteria > Acidobacteriota > Blastocatellia > RBC074 > RBC074 > RBC074. Next base: position 948 of record CAZRXE010000759.1, on the reverse strand, counting down.
GGACTGGACGGCTTGCTTGGCTTTCTCCTGCAAATAGGGAAGTTGCAAATCCTCGAAAATCATCGCCGCGATGTCGTCAATGTCCACATCGGCTTCATAAAAATCCTGTCCGGGGCGGTCGCCTGCCTGCCCCGAGCCTGGGACTTGTCCCTGGCCGTCTTCGCGCCCGATGACGTCGCCGACCTTGGTTTTGCCGTCGCCCTGGCCGACGTGTTTGCGCTTGCGATGGTCGAAGCGGAATTTGTATTCATCCAGCGCGCGCATCGGGACTTTGACGGTCTTGCGCCCGTTCGACAGGATGATGGATTCGTTTGACACAATCGAACCCAGGTTTTTGCGAATGGCATCCTTGATTCGCTCTTTGTGGCGGTCCTGGTCAATGATGCCTTTGCGTTGAAGCGACCAATCGTTGCGTTGGACTGACATAATGCTTGACTCGAATAAAAAGCCCGCATCTTCGCAGTGCGAAGAGCGCGGGCTTGGTTTGATAGTCCTTGCTTGCGCTCGCCGTTATCGCGAGAGCAAAGTGCCGACCCAGCTCAGCAATTCGTTAGCGCAAACCGGGCAGTAGCCGTGATCCTTGATGAGCCGATCCACCACGTCATTGATGCGGCGGAGTTGATCGACGTCGGGCATCTTGGTCGAGGTCGTGATTTTCACCAGATCTTTCACGTCAGCAAAAATCTTTTTCTCGATGGCTTCTTTCAAGCGTTCGTGCGAGTTGTACTCGAAGGCTTTGCCTTTACGCGAATACGACGAGATGCGGATCAGAATCTCCTGCCGGAAGGTGTTCTTCGCGTTTTCGGAGATACCGATTTGTTCTTCGATGGAGCGCATCAGCCGTTCATCAGGTTCAATCTCTTCTTCAGTGATCGGGTCTTTGATCTTTTCCTTGTTGCAGTAGGCTTCGACGTTGTCGAGGTAGGCGTTGCACATGTTCTTGGCCAT
>CAZRXE010000758.1:0-2745 GCA_964603695.1 uncultured Heliomicrobium sp. | reverse complement strand
CCGGCATGGCGCTGTCCGAATCCACAGAAGCCACGGATATGCCGATTCAAGCCGAAGCCGTGGCCGAATTTCTGTTGCCGTTTTTCCTGACCAGCATCGGCATGAAACTGAAACTGGAAGCCTTGCTCAGCCGCGAAGCGATTTGGCTGGCAGTGCTGGTCACGCTTTTGGCGGTCGTCACCAAATTGGTCGGTTGCGGGCTGGGCGCACTTTCGCTCGGTTTCAAGGACGCCACGCGCGTCGGGATTGGCATGGTTCCGCGCGGTGAAGTCGGCATTGTCGTGGCGCAAATCGGGCTGAGTCTGGCCGCCGTCACCGATGCGGTTTATGGCGTGGTGCTGGTGATGGCCGTGGCGACCACCTTGATCGCGCCGCCTTTTCTCGTGATGCTTTACAAAGGCGAAAAGGTGGAAAAAGAAGAAAGCATTTATCCGATTACCCCGATTTCCTGAATTTCAGGTTGGAGGTCAACCTTATGCAACAGTGGATCAAAGAACGAGAAGACCGACTGTGCGAGTTTTTCGCACTGCCGCCGGAAACGGAATTGCTGGAAGATAACAGCGCCGCCGCTTTCAATGTGCCGGCGCGCGTGGCGGATCATCTGGCGCGGTTCAATTTGGAATGGCACGTCATCCCGTCGGAATCGGCGGTTCACATAGACACGGACGATTACCGCGCGCGGCTTTATCCAATGCTGATGCGGGAATTGAAACGGCCTGACTATCAGCGCACGAGTTCTTACAAAGCGATTATGGAAGGCCACCGCCGTCATCAAGGCCGGATCATTGCCGTGGAAACCACGCCCAAGCCGCGTTACCTGCCCGGCAACCGGCAGCAATACGGCACGCATTATGGCTTTGAGTCGGCGGCGGATCCTTTTCTGCCCTACATTGCGCGGACAAACAAAATGGGCGCGACGCGCTACGCGCACTACTACGATTCGATTCGCGGCTTCGTCAATCTCGTCACGGACGATTGGAAGGAACGCGGGCTGATGCCGCGCGGCTATCGGCTGACGATTTGTCCGCCTGTGGTTTTCAATTTGATCGGAAGCGTCTTTCACCCGGAATGGAGCCAGACCGAATCGCTGGAACTGGGCTTTTACCGCGACGAAAACGGCAACGCCAAATGCTATTCGGTCGGCTCGAACGCGCCGGGCGATTTCTCATACATCCACGAAATAGAAACCAATTCGGATTGGGCCATTCTGGGATTCAGAACGGCCCTGGTGCCAGAGTAAATCGCCTGACTTCAGCAAGCCGGCGGAAAGACAGGAACCGTCAGGCTGACGGCGCTGGTGCCGTTGCTGTTGTTGAAAGTCAGATGGTGCAGGTTGCGGGTGCCGTTGAAAGCGCCGGCGGAGGCATTGCTGCCGGCGTTGCTGTTGAGCGTCGCGCCCAGCAAGCCAATCGAGGGGCTGTCCGCATAGAGTTTCATCCAGCCGCTGTGTCCCGCCGAGATGATGACCTCGAAACGCGGCGCGGTGCGCGGAAAATTGTTCGACAGGGAACTGCGAAACTGGCAGGAACTGGTGTTGAAAGTAAAGCTGAAGCCGTTTTCACCATCATCGTAAAGCAGTCCCACGACGCTGCCGATTCCGCCCAGCCCGACGCCTAAACTGCCGCCGATGCGGTTCAACACCAGCATCGTATCGTTGCCGCTTGAACGATCAGGGATGTTGTCCGTTGCCACAGTGCGCGGTAGAGGGTTGTAACTGTCCGCCTTGTCGGGCGAGTCGAAGAAAATCGTCGCCGTTGACGAAGAGGCATTGCAATCAGTGAAGACGTCATACTGTGCGGCGAAGGCTTCCGCTGCCAGATTGCCGACATGGCCGGTCGGGAATTTGACGTAAACATCGCCCAACAGGGAGTTGTGCTTGACCGGACAACCTTGCTGATTGACCGCCAGCACGATCAGGTAGCCGGTAATTCCAGGATCAATATCCGAAGCTAAAAACGTGGCCGTTTGATTCGGCGTCAGGCAGATGAAGGAGTCCGACACCGAACAGGTCGCGCCCTCGATGAAGAACAGGTGAACGTAGGCGATGATCGAATCGCTGCTGTTGGTCAGGGCAATGCGTGAATTGTGTGAGTTGAAATTGCTGGCGCTGGATGTGTAGACGTTATAGATCAGCAGGGAGCCTGGGCGTTGATCGCCGGACGCGGCACGGCTCGGAAAAGGCTCTCCGGGATCGCCCGCCTGCGCGGACGGTGCCGTGAGCCAGAACAGCGCGACGATGGTCAGCAGTTTGAACCAAAGGGAAAAGAAGTTGTGTGAGGTCTGCATAAAGTAAGTCTCCTCGGTTCGGCGCGATTCCAAAATGAATCGCCCGAATCCGTAACAGGGCATCAGCGTTTGGGGCTTTGCTCGTGCCAGGAAGAGACGGGGCTTCCGCAAAAGGTGGCGAGCGTTGGTTGTGCTTCCAGTGATAAGAAAAGCGATGCGTTCAGCGTCGAATTCGGGGGCACTCTTTTTTAGCCAATGTTTCCAGCAGTTTCGTTTTTAATTCGACTGTCCTGATATACCGCCACCGCTATTGACCAATTCGCACCTTCGACAATGTGGGTCGTCGAAATTTTTGGTCATCAAGTATTGAATGTTTTGTTGGCTACCTTTGGCGGGCTGAGTATAGAAAAACGGATTTGCGTGGGTCAACAGAATTCTCGGTTATGGAGCAGTTCAGGCTGTTACCGATGCGCAGGCTTGCACCACACGAAGCCCCCGCCCATAATGCCCGCTACTTTC
>CAZRXE010000757.1:0-3080 GCA_964603695.1 uncultured Heliomicrobium sp. | reverse complement strand
ACGCGAATTTATCACATCTGGGCAGGCAGGCTAAGGCACTGGCCAAAACAGCAAAGCCGCACAAGTGGAAATTGTCCAACTGTGCGGCTTTCCCGGAACGGTTTTTTGACCCTGGAAATCAGGCGGCAAGCTTTTTGGTTTTCGGCTTTTTGCCCGCCAGAGCGTCGTCAATCATCGCTTCGACTTCTTCAATCGAAAGTTTAGTGACATGCGCAATTTCTTTAATAATCAAATAGCGTGCGCGGGACATCGTTTGTTGCTCTTCGGGAGAAAGCGTTTTCGACTTGCTCAGCTTCGACATCGTCTTCAGTGAATCGGCGACTTCGTAAATTTCGCCCGACGCCAGCCGCTCGGCATTTTTGGCATTGCGCTTCCGATGGTCGGTTGCAACTTCGATGTCTTTCCCCAGAAATTTCAGTAATTTAGGAATGTCTGTCTTATCAATCATCTTACGGACGCCTACTTCTTCCGCTTTGTTGACCGGAACTAGGACAGTAGTCGTCTCCTGATGATCTAAAGGCTTGAGGGCATATAACTTAACGGTCATATCCCCAACCGTTTGTTCAACCACTCCTGAGACCCGACAAATGCCGAGTCGCGGATAAATAACTTTGTTGCCTTCTCTAAATGCTGCCAATGCCGTTCTCCTTCTAATAATAAGATGCGCGGGAGTATAGCATAAAAGGTCATTTTCCCAGTCTCTTCATGTAGCATTATTTCCCAGTGTTTTGTTTCAGAGCGTAGCAAAGCAGAACAGTTTAGTGATATTAAGGTTCCGTCCTGGACGCAGTTGGCTAATCATCGTCTTCTTTGGCCGAAGCTTTCTGTGCCGAAAGAGCCAATGCCCTTCAGGGTGAAGGCAAAAACAATGCGGTTTTCATTTCGGATACCGGCGTTGAAAGTGACGGATTGGATATTCAGGCTGCAACAATCCCAAGCCCAACCGGCGCTGGTGGTCAGGTTGATGAGTTTGCGCGTGTTGCGCGGCGCGCCGTTGAAAAACTCATCGCGCAAGTCATAGATGACTGTAAACCCGCCATAAGGCCCGCGCGCCGGATTGCCGATGAAGGCCGAAAAATCCATTTGGTTGCCGGGCAGCGTCGAGGGATCGAAGCGGAATTGATCCACAGCGATGCGCCGCGTGTAGTACCAGGAATGGCTGACGGAAAAAATTCCTCTGGTCAATCCGCCGCCAAAGATCAAATCGCGAAGGCCATGGAACTGTGTGTCGTAATTTACTCGCACATCGGCGAAAACCAACGGCGTGGGACGCAGCCGCGCGCGAAGATTGAGCGGCGAAAAGTCGCGCCGGATGCCGCCGAAAGCGAATCCCGAAAGCGTGTTGATCGGGAAAAACTGATTGCGAACGCCTTCCTGCAAAGCTCCGCCGAAGGTCGGATCGAAGAAATATTTTTGCATCAGCGTGACATTCAGCAGCTCGTGCGGTTGAGGCGTACCGCCTTCGGTGTTGGCGCGTTTGATGAGGAAGCTGTTGCTGATGCCGTAGGTGATTTCGTTGGTGTTGGCGATTACGTCGCGTTCGTCCACGCGCAGCGTGCGGTCGAATTCGTCAATGCCCGCGATGCGGCGGTATTCGGCAAAAGGTTCGATGATGTGTTTGAACCACGGCGTGCCGTCTTTGTGGCGGAAGATTTTGGCCAGCGCGGGCGGGCGCAAATCCAGTTGAAAGTCCGCGTATTTGCGAAACAGGTTTTGTCCCGTCACCTGTCGCTGCACTGAATCTAAACTGTCACTGTAAAATGTTGTGCGCAGACCGATGCTCGGCGTCAGCGTGAATCCTGCCAGCGGTTTCAGCGGGAAAGTCAATCGTGGTGCGAAATCCAGCCGCTGCACGACCGAGGGAGTTTTCAGTCGAAAATCCGAGCCGGCGGTTTCGCTGCGGCGCACGCCTTCCAATCCGGCGTCGAAGGAAAAGTAAAACGGCAGAGATTCCGCCACGCGCGTGCTGCGTTTGGAGAGTTCCAGGCTGGGAAACTTGCGAACTTTAACGATCTGGTCGGATAGGAAATTGCCCTTCGCATCACGCTCGGCGATGAACGAACTTTGTTCGCCGAATTGACCGTTGAAACTGAACGAGCGCCAGTTTTTGTTCAGGTAAAAGAGAGAACGTTCTTCGGGCGAAATGGCCGACAGGATGTCATCGGAAAAAATCTGGCGGAACAAAAAATTCGAGGTGATGTTGACGTCCGCAACGGCGACAAAACCGTTTTTGAAATTGTGAACAGCCTCGGCGTAAAAACTACTGCCGCCCTGGTCATCGCCTTTTTCGCCGAACAGCCGGTCGAACACCAAAAACGAACCAAAGTTGATGTGCGATGTTTCGTTCGTGCGGGCGCGAAAGTCGAAGCCAAGACCGATGCCGCGCCGGCTGAAAATGTCCGTTCTGATCCGCACATCCGCGCTGCGTCCCAGCGTTTGATAGTAAGCCAACTGCAAGGTCCGGCCTTTGATGTTCGACGAACCGGAAGTCGGCAGCAGGAATCCCGATGAGCGGTCTTTTTTGCTGATCGAAATCGAGGCGTAGGGCAGATAAAAAACCGGAATGTTTTTGATGCGCAGTAGCGCGTTATAAACCGTCGCGCGGTGTTCGACGCGGATGCGCGCGCGTTTGGCTGTGAACGCCCATTTCGGTACGGCTTCCTGACAGGCGGTCATTTTGGCGTCTTCCAGTTCGTAGGTGTCATCGCTGGTTTTGTCCGCGCGACTAGCGTCAATCACCAGCACTGTGCTGTCACGTGTGCGGCTGGTGAAAGCGGTCGGCGCAATCAATGTTCCGCGCTTTGTCTTGTAATTCAGTTCCAGGCGTTCGCCGGTGAAGCGCTGACCTTGCTGCTCGAAATAAACATTGCCTTCGGCCAGTAAGTCGTTGGTGGTGGTGTTGAACGTGGCGCGGTCAGCAATGACCAGAATATCCGTGTAAGTGATCTGGACTTTGCCGGTCAGAATATAAACATCGCCTTGAACTTCTTTCTTTTCCGAGTAAATGACGACTTCATCGGATTTGTCGGGCGCGGTTTGCGCAACGATTGTGATTTGTTCCGGCTTGGTTTGTCGCTGGG
>CAZRXE010000756.1:0-3229 GCA_964603695.1 uncultured Heliomicrobium sp. | reverse complement strand
GACCGGCGTCAGCGGCTGCGCTGCTTTGGTCTTGATGCGCAGAAAGGCGAGTTCAATCAAGCGACTGTCTTTTCGCTTGCGGTTTTCGGGGACGAACAAACGTCCGGTTTCGCATTCGATGGTTTCGCCGTCGAAAGATTGAAACGAAGATGGCGTCAGCGAAACCAGGCCGGACGTGCGTTTGACGGCGGCGCTTTCGGTTTTTGGCCGGACGCGCTCCAGCGCGGCGCGCGTGTCCGGGTGGCCGGGCGAAATGGTTTCCAGGAATTCAAAATCAGTGAGTGCTTTTTGCCAATCGCTTTTGGCTTCGTAAATTCTTCCGCGCCACCAGCGCAAACCGATGGTCGCGTCGCGGTCGTCTTTGAAAACCGCGTGATCGAACGAAGCAAACGCTTCCAAACCACGATCCAAGTTTTTGCCGGACATTCCGGCGGTGCGCCCAATTTGAAACAGCGCGGCGACATTGCCGGGTTTGGCTTTGACCACGCGCTCGAAGGCTGCAAAGGCTTTGTCGAATTCTTTGACCTGCTGATAAAACCGGCCCAGCTTCATCGTCGCTTCAAACTCGCCGGACTGAAGCTTTTCGGCTTCCAGATAAGCGCGTTCGGCGTCAGCGTTTTTCTTTTGATTGGCCAGCAAGTCGCCCGCCGCCTGCCAGCCTTGCAGCGGATTGGCTTTCTTGATGAGTTCCACTTGCTCGAAAGCCTTTTCCGAACTGCCGCCGAGAAAAGCCGGCACTTCCGCATAAAACCTGGCGAGGTCCGCGCGCGCTTCCCAGTTGCCGGCGTCGAGCGAAACGGCTTTCAGCAATTCGTCCTTGACCTTCGCGGCCAGACTCGCGCGATTGAGCATCGTCGCAGCCAGCGCCTTTTTGCCGTAAGCCTGCCCCAGCCAATGGTGATAGTCGGAATTGTCGTCTTGCAGTTTGACGGCCGTTTCCAACCATCGGACGGCATCGTCGGCTTTGTTTTGTTGCAAAGCGATGCGTCCCAGGTAAAACGCGGCGACGGCGTTTTTTTGATCGGCATTGAATTCTTGTTCAAAAGCGGTTTTGGCTTCCGCGTAGTTTTTCGCCTCAAACTGTTTGATCGCGACTTCCTGAGCGGCAACTGTCCTGGTCAGAGCTGCCAGCAGCAGGATGAATGTTACGAGTTTCAACATCCTCATTCTCCTTCTTCAGATTTTTTGGGAAAGGTTCCGCTGCGAATGTACGAGCGAAAGCGGCGCGTTTCGTCCGAAACCGGGCATTCGGACGTCCGAATTTATGATTTCGGACTTGAAACTCAGGCGGTTTCCAACGCTTTTGAACTTTCGCGGAATTCGGAAGGCGTTTGCCCTGTGTGTTTTTTGAACACCGCGTTGAAGGTGGATTTAGAGTTGAAACCAACTTCTTCGGCAATGGCCAGGATGGAGTAATGTTTTGTCGCCGAGTCCAGCAATTTCGCCTGTGCCTCGCGCACGCGGTAGGAGTTGATGAAATCGTTGAAGGTTTGATCGCAGCGTTCGTTGACGACTTGCGACAAATGAGCGGCGGGAATGGCCAGATGCTCCGCCAGTTTTTGCAGCGTCAGGTCGCCGTCGGTGAAGAGTTTTTCGGATTCCATCGCCCGCAGCAATCTGGCCAGATACTCTTCGGCGCGTTCCGGCGTCAGCGTGGAGCGTTCGTATTTTTTGGGCGGGGCGGTTGGCTCGGCCTGCAAAACTGTTTGCGGAACCGGCTCAGGCTTTACGCCGCCTGCAAACGCTTCCGGTTTGCGCAGCGCCAGATAAGCCAGCGCATAAACCAGAATCGGCCCGATGGAAGGCAACAGCAAATTGGTTTGCAAACTGCGGTCACCCAGCAAAACACGTATGACGCCGCCAACCAAAATCATCGAAATTCCCGCCGTCAGCAATCGAAGCTGAAACAACACGGCACGATTCACTGGCTGCTTTCCGTGGGCGAATCGAATCAGCCGCTTCACCGTCAGGCTTAGATATGGAACCACCTGAATGAGCGCCAGACCATGCCGCCACAAATACCAACGTTCGTAATCCGGCGAATTGAACACGGCCAGCTTGGCTGCGGCGCTTTGCAGATAAAACGGCAACAGGTAAAGCAAACAAAGCGCGAACGGCAGAAAGTGCAGCCAGTCTCGGCGCGCAAAACGGTCTTCGCCTTCGGTCAGGGCGCGGACGTAAAGAAACAGCAGTGGCGCGATCAAATACAAAAACGGATGATGCAAGTAGCTGAGGTGCGGGTACGCAAGGACGTGCCGCGTGGTAAAAACCAGCGCGCCGCTGACCAACACGGCCATCACAAAAATAAACGCGGCCAACAGACGGTTCGCCGTCCGATTGCCGCGTTGAATGGTCAGCAGTGCGGCGGCCAGCAAAACGGCCTGCGCCGCGCCTAATAAATTGATGAGGGCAAGAACTTTGACGAAAGAGTTCATGCCGCGAGTGTAGGGCAAACCCGGCGGTTTGCCCAAGATTCACGGAACGCTTATGCCTGCTGCACGGCCTGCGCCAGTTTGGTCAAACTGGATTTGGCGTCGCCATAAAGCATGCCGGTGTTCTGTTTGAAAAAGAGCGGGTTTTCCAAACCGGAAAAGCCTCGGCCTTTGCCGCGTTTGAGCACGATGACCTGATGCGAGCGATCCACTTCGATGATCGGCATGCCGGCAATCGGACTTTTCGGATTGTCGCGCGCGTCCGGATTGACCACGTCATTTGCGCCGATGACCACTGAAACATCCGTCGCCTGCATTTCCGGGTTGATCTGTTCCAGTTCGTAAAGCGCCGAATACGGAACGTTGGCTTCGGCCAGCAGCACGTTCATGTGACCGGGCATGCGTCCGGCGACGGGGTGAATGGCGTATTTGACCTGCACGCCGCGATGTTCCAACGCCTCGGCCAGTTCGCGCACGGCGTGTTGCGCCTGCGCCGTGGCCAAACCGTAACCGGGGACGAAAACAACCTGCCGCGCATAAGCCAGTTGCATGGCCACATCTTCAGGCTGGACTTCGCGCATGACGCCTTCAATCGGCCCGCCGGTGTCCGTCGCCGCCGAACCGAACGCGCCGAACAGAACATTGGTGATCGAACGGTTCATCGCTTTGCACATCAGGATGGAAAGAATGAAGCCCGAAAATCCGTCGAGAGTGCCGGCGATAATCAGCACGTTGTTGCCGATGGCGAAGCCCGTCGCCGCCGACGCGAGTCCGGCGTAAGAGTTCATCAGCGCCAT
>CAZRXE010000755.1:0-2996 GCA_964603695.1 uncultured Heliomicrobium sp. | reverse complement strand
ACCGCTCGACTTGTGAATCCCCAGGGTTTTTCGTACAACAAGCCGACACCAATCAATGGCAGGAGCAAAAGCACGAATGAAATTTGGTTTGATTGCCGGCAATGGACGATTCCCGTTTTTGGTTCTGGAAGGCGCGCGCGCCGAGGGCGTGGAAATGGCTGTCGCGGCCATCAAGGAAGAAACCGACGAACGCATCGAGAAACTGGCGCGCGTGGTGGAATGGATCAGCGTCGGGCACTTGAACAAGCTCATCAAGTTCTTCAAACGCGAGGGCGTGACGCACGCGATTATGGCCGGACAGGTCAAACACGTGCAGATTTTCAAACTTAATGCTCTACCCGATTTGCGAATGGCCAAAATGCTGGCGCGGCTGAAACGTCGCAACACAGACGCACTGATCGGCGCGGTCTGCGACGAACTGGAATCCGAAGGCATCAAGCTGATTGATTCAACCACCTTCCTGCAACCGCTGCTGGCGCGGGCGGGCGGAATCACCCGTCGTGAACCGAATAAACACGAATTGGCGGACATCGAATACGGTTTGCACGTGGCGACGGAACTGGCGCGGCTGGATTTGGGGCAAACCATCGTCGTCAAAAATCAAGCCGTGGTGGCGCTGGAAGCAATGGAAGGAACCGACGCGACCATTCGCCGGGCATCGGATTTAGTCAAAGGCCATCCGCTGACAGTCATCAAAGTGGCCAAGCCGAATCAGGATATGCGGTTTGACGTGCCGGTCATTGGGATGACGACAATGACGACTTTGCGCGAATGCAATGTGACGGCGATGTCCGTGACCGCCGACAAGACTTTGATCTTCGACCGCGAAGAAACTCTCGCCACCGCCAATCAACACAAGATCGCGATTATTGGCCGCTGACTTCAGCCGGTTTGTTCCAGGTAGCGTTTGACGGAATTGAAGGTATCGCACCAGCCTTTTTCGCAGGCGGTGTAAAACTCATCCGCGAAGGCGTCCGCTGGAAAACCGTCTTGCGTGACCTGAAGAATCGAACCGTCCGCTGTCGGTTCAACGGTGAATTCCGTGGTCAGGTTGGCGTGAAAGGGCGGCGGGCCGGATTTGGCGAAGTATTTGGTGTCGGCCAGAAACAAGCGGCGAGGCGGTTCGATGGCTTTGATTTTATAGACGGTGACGTAATCGGGAATGTCTTCGTCATCGCCCCAGGCGGCGGCCCAAACGCCGCCCGCACGCGGCGCGACAATCGCCCGCGACGCCCCCCACCAACTGCGAATCGCACTTGGCGTGATGAGTAGCTTGAAGACTTCTTCCGGCGCGGCGGCCAGTTCGATTCGATAAATGTGCTTTCGTGTTTCCATAAACTTTCAGGAAAGAAGCTCGCGCATCTTTGCCGGAAGCGAAGCAGGTTTACCGTCGCGCACGCAAACAACCGTCATCGAACCTTCCAGCGCCAGTTGCAGGCACGCCTCATCGGCGAAGATGCGAAAGTCGTAACGAATGGAAGTGTTGCCGAGCTTGCCCACCGTCACGCGCATCACGAACGGCGCATCCAGCGGCAGCACCTGATGAAAAACTGCTTCGACGTGCTTACGCGGAAAGTCATACTCGCGTTCGCCGAAAGGCACGTAACCCACCAAACGCAACAACTCGATTTCGCCTTCCTCGAAGTACTCGAAAATGCGCGGGTAATGCAGCCGTCCGGCGGCGTCAGCGTCTGCCCAGCGAATGCGGCGTGTCAATTCAATCGAAGCCATTCAGCCTCCAATCTAAAACATTACGTAATTATCAAAGGACGCCCCACCTAAGAGTAATCTTGAGTGACCCAACTTCGATTACGAGCGCAAGGAAGCGTCTTATGAGTAAAGTATGTGAGTCTGGATGTTCATAAAGCAACTATTGTCGTCGCGGCAATCAATGCGCCTGGGCAAATGGCGATGCAAAGCGTCATTGCGACCGACGCTCAGCTGATCCGCGAGTTCTTCAAAGACTTGAGCGGAACCGTCCACGTTGACGTGGAAGAGGGTACGCAGTCGGCTTGGTTGTAAACACTGCTGCGGCCAGTGGTGAAAGAAGTACTGGTTTATAATCCACGCCACAACAAGCTGATCAAGACTGGCAACAAAAGTGATCGGATTGATGCGGCACAGTTGCTGCAGATGAGAGCGCTCAAAGCCTTTTACAAAGGCAACCTGGAACAAAGAGACTTGAAAGACCTTGTGCGTACCTATCAAAACCTGGTTTCCGATTCGACGCGCGTGATGAATCGAAGCAAAGCGATTTATCGCGGACACGGCATCAATTGTGACGGCCATCACAGCTATCAGCCGGATCAACTTCAGTCGTGGCTCGACAAGCTGGCAGAGGAGGGTCTGCGATTCCGTTCCCGAATGCTCTTTGAGCAATTGGAGAAGTTGACCGAATTGCGCCGGGCGGCCAAGCAGGAAATTCTCGCGCAAGGCAAGCGTCAGCCCGATTATCAAATCTTGTTCGGTGTGCCGGGAACCGGGTCGTTGCGCGCCTCGCTGTTGCTTGCTTTTTTCGGCACACCGCATCGTTTTCGCACCAAGCGGCAGTTCTAGCCTTACTGCGGAATGTCCGTCATTACCCGAACAAGTGCGGATCATCAAATAGTGAATGGGGTGATCAGCAAACGACGGAAGGTCATCCCCACGCGCGGCCTCAATCCGATGCACGTGCCAGAACTCAAGCAGGTGTTGAAAGATGCAGCGAGCAACGCTGCACGCCGAGAACCTTGTCAGGGTTGATATCAGGCGCGATTGAATCAAGGGATGCGCTCGGAAATGGCATGCTTGTCGCTGGCGCGGCAGTTGGCGGCGGTGACACTGACACTGTGGCAACAAAAAAAGAAGTTCGAGACGGACAAATTTTCCACCCTCTCTTGAGGCGAATTGCGAGAGCGTCAAACTCATCTCAAAGAAAAGGCGGAAGGCAGCGAGCCGAAAAATCCGTCGTGCTGCAGGTCGCAGGAGAGTCTCAAAGTCGCAGTTATTCCTTTGAG
>CAZRXE010000754.1:0-4296 GCA_964603695.1 uncultured Heliomicrobium sp. | reverse complement strand
CCGGCGTTGCTTCGATAACATAAGCCTCGCCCGCGCCAACTTTTTCCTTGCCCTTCACAACCATCTTGGAATAGTGACTTTTCAGGTTGATCTGCTGATAAAAGTCTCCATCGCGCTTTTGCGCCGCCAGTTCCGCGCCGGTCTTCTCGCGCAGCCCGGACATCGGATTCGCCGACCAGGCTTTGGTTCCGTCGAAGACTTCGTTGAAAGTTCCGACATTGGGAATCTCAAGCACCATGGCGCTCTTATTCGGCGCTTTGGAAAACATCTGAACCGGCCCGCTCATTCCCATGGCTTCGATTTCAAAAGTGCCTTTGACGACACGTGACGTCACTTTTTGAATGGCCTCCTTGCCGCCACTGGCCTTGATGTATTTGTCCAGTATTTCATCCACCGAAGGAAGTGCGGCGGCGGGTTTGGCGTCCGCCTTCGGAGCTTCGGTTTTCTTTTCCTGCGCGGCAACGGAAAGCGTTGCCATCAGCGCGAACACAAGCATCAATGCAATTCGTTTCATTCTGTTTTTCCTTTCTGAAAACTGCACCTGAAGTTTTTGGCAAACCTCGGTTTGCCGGTTGATTGCTGATTACAAACTTTATTTCACCGCACTTTCGCATTGCCCCGATTACGCTGTGATTGGGACAGTTGCGATATGGCGGCGTCGAGTTGCGCGTCCCGCCCGGTAAGCAGCGAGGCGCGGTTCCACTTCGATTCAATGTCTGGAATGACGCCACGGCCTTCGATTAACACGCCTTTCGGCGTCTTGAAGTCGGCGATGGCGAATTGAAAAAGCGCGCCGGTGGGAAGTTTTTGAAAGTAGGACGGCAGGCAGGCGCCCGCGCTACGTTCGCCGACGACGACCGCGCGCCCCAGTTCCTGCATTCCGCTGGAAAAGACTTCGCTGGTTGAGGCGCTCAAGCCGTCAATCAAAATTGCGACTGGACCGGGGTAGGAATTGGTTTGCGGGAAAATGGTGAATTTCACTTCGCTGGTGCGCATTTTCATCGTTCCGAGCATTCCGCTCTTATCGGAAAGCTGATTGGCAATGCTCAGCGCAATGCCCGCTACTCCGCCGGGATTGCCGCGCAAATCGAAAATCAGTCCGTCGGCATTGTGAAACTCGCGAATCGCCGTCCGTGCTTTTTCCGTGATCGGCGTGGTGAAAATGTTGAAGCGGATGTAGCCCCAATAATTTTGCGCGTTCGGCAATCGCTTCGACTCGAATTCAGTGTATTGCGGCGGGAAGTTTCCCATGCGCGGTGACAGCTCGCCTTTCAAACGATTGCGCGTCAGCGTGGCGGTTTGCGTTTGGTCTTTGTCGTCGAGAAAAACGATTTTGACCGAGCTGCCTGGATCGCCGTTGATTTCGTTCATCACGCGGCGCGTGATGCGGACTTGCCGCATGGCCTGCGTCATTTCGCTTTTGGCAAAGGGCGCGGCCATTTCTTCCACGGTCTTGTCACCCGCCTGTTTAACGACGAAACCTGGACGAATACCGGCCTGGGCGGCGGAAGACCCCGGCTCCACCTGATTGATGACCGCAATGCCCTCGATCATTCGCACGCTAACGCCAATGCCTCCGGCGGGCGGTTCTTTGGTTTCGTCGGAGATAATGGCTTCGGGCGGGACAATGTTGAAATGCGATTGATGGAGTTCGCCTAGCATTTGCTGCAACAGGCGATAGAGTTCGGCGTCGCTTTTTACTTCGGCCACGCGCGGTGAATATTGCTCGCGGACTTTGTTCCAATCCACGCCGCCCAAATTCGGATCGAAGTGTTTGTCTTTGACCGTACTCCAAACAATGTCGAATGTCCGCCGACGAACATCGTCGGTCTTTTCGCCGGCCGGAACCGTGGCGGTGACAGTTTGCGACGGCAAGGGGTTTTGCCCCCAAACGCCCATTGTCAAAATCACCGCGGAGATGGCCGCGAACAAACACATTTTCGCCTGGCTTCTCATTTTGATTTTCCTCTGTTGCCTCTGCTTTTGGATCATTGAACCTGTTTGGGAGATTTTGCCTCGAATCGGCGCGAAGCGATTCTACATTACGACACTCAATAACCAATGTTTCCAGAAAGATTGATCGCCCGCCGTTGCGGCAGACAACCACGAAACTAAGCTATGCCAACAACTTGGCGGAAAATTCCCGCCGCCTCGACTAAGTTGGCGAAAGTCAAATCACATCTTTTAGGAGGTTAGTTTATGAAATCACAATTTCTGTTGGCGTGGTACGAAGTGTCTGATCTGGACAAGGCAAAGGCGTTTTACGAGGACGTGCTTGGCATGGAAATGTCGTTTGAAATGCCGGGTTGGGCGGAGTTCGCACCGGTTAAAAACGGGCCGGCTGTCGGGTTGGCGTTGCGCGAAGGAGCGCCCGCACAAACAGGCGGAGCCGTCGTCGTGCTACGTGTCCAAGACATTCACGCAACCAAAGCCGAATTGACGGAACAAGGCGTTGAATTCGATGGCGAGATCGAAGAGTATCCCGGCGTCGTGCGCCTGGCGCTGTTTCGCGATCCGTTCGGCAACCGGCTGCAACTGGCGCAGGAACTGATGCAGCAATAATCCAAAAATTAGGCAGGGGGACGCGGCGCGCAATCGCCCGCGTCCCCGCAACACCGATACCCGATGGAAGAAACTCAACTCATCAATCGCGCACAAACCGGCGATCAGGCCGCGTTTGACGAATTACTTCAGCCAATGCGACGGTCTCTGTTTTCTTATATTTATCGCATGGTGACGCACCGCGAAGACGCCGAGGACTTGTTGCAGGAAGTGTTGCTGCGCGTGCTGAAAGGTTTGCCGAAGTTTCGTGGTGAGGCGAAATTCAAAACCTGGCTGTTCGGCATCGCCACGCACGTTTGCCTGGATCATTTGCGGCAGCGCCACCGCTGGCGCGTCGAAGCACAATTGATCGGCGAACAGGAAACAGATTCCAGCTCTGAAGAATTGGATCAACTGACGGCGCTGATGTCCGAACCGGATTTCGTTTATGAGATTCGCGAACACATCGCGTTTTGTTTTTCGTGCATCAGCCGCACACTTCCGCCGGAAAAGCAGGCCGCGCTGATGCTGCGCGAAGTGCTGGGATTCACCGCGCAGGAAGCAGCGCGGATTCTGGAAATCTCCGAACCAGTGCTCAGGCATAGGCTCTCTGCCGCGCGCGCGACGATGATCGGAAGTTACGAAGGTTTGTGCCAATTGATTAACA
Source organism: uncultured Heliomicrobium sp. (assembly GCA_964603695.1). Taxonomy (GTDB): domain Bacteria; phylum Acidobacteriota; class Blastocatellia; order RBC074; family RBC074; genus RBC074. The sequence continues at coordinate 1,088 of CAZRXE010000754.1, read as the reverse complement.
AAACAGGAATTTGCCATCAATGCCAGGGTCTACGCGAACTCGCCCCGCCTAAAAATCGCGGCGCGAATCTGGTGCAAATCGAAGTCGCGCCAGGCCAATCCTTCACGCCCGATAATCTGTTCGACGCGCGGCTGCAAATCGTCCGCGAAGCTGAACTGGCCAACGGAAAAACCCGCCTGATGCACGATGCCTTTTTCGCCGACCTCTCCGCCCGTGAGGAAACGCACACCAGCAGCCAACGCCGTTAAACACTTCTCCGCAAAGCGCGGATCGAACGAACGCGCAGGCTCGCAGCAATTCGGCAATCCGTTGATTTAGCCGGTGAAGTGATTTAGCATCCCCCCGTTTTGTACCCGTTTTCTGAACAATGTTCAGTGCCGTCAATTGGTTTCAAATTATCAATGTTAGTGAGATCCCCTCAGTTGGCATGATGAACGAATGCCCTCAATGTAAATTTCCTGTCCCGCGCGAAGGCAGCCGGTTTTGCAATCAATGCGGAGCCGATTTGCGCGCGCTTGGCGCGTCGGGCCCAACGGCGGTTGAACTGGCTGAGACTTCGGAGGATGCCGTTTCCCCAGTCAATCTGTCTGCCGTTCCGACTTCAGAAAGCTTTCTTTCCCCAACTTCCCCCAATATTTCAGTCACAACGAATATGACAGGTTTCCAGAACAACGGTCCGCGAGGCGAGACGCAGCCTGAAGCGACATTGCACATTCTGTTGCGCGACAGCAGCGTGATCGAACGCAGTTTGAAAGGCGCGGAAACCAAAATCGGCAAAGGGCCGCAAAACGACATCATTTTGCCGGATGCTTCCGTTTCCTCCGCGCACGCGCTGGTCAGTTTTGCCAATGGCGTTTTCACCTTGAATGATCTGGGCAGCCGCAACGGGACTTTCGTCAACGACGCCAGAGTCAACGAACCCCGCACGCTGGAACATGGCGACCTTATCAAAATGGGTCATTGCACGATAACCTTCCGGCTGGAGGAGGCGGAAACCACGCTTTCCATTCCGCGTACGCTGCTGTTGGATCAAGTAGCGCCGCCGCCACCACCCGCGCCGCCCGCACCACAATCCGCCGCCGTTACCG
>CAZRXE010000753.1:0-1764 GCA_964603695.1 uncultured Heliomicrobium sp. | reverse complement strand
GTGGGTAAGCCGGAGCTTGCAATCACAACCGTATCACCGCTGATGGCGACAGCGTCACCAAATCCCCGGAGCGTTCCTGCATCACTGGCGGTTTGCTTGTGGATTTGCGCCCACTGATTGCACTGATTATTGGAAGCGACCGTCGCGCTCGCGTTGACCATGGTCTGAAAACGTTCGTAAAGTCGGTGGGTTTTCAGGTACTCCACGGCGTGTTGTCCCTGCAAGGTGGGAAGAGGTTGGCGGCTTTCGACGCTCGCCCTGGATGTCCAGCGGTCGGCTTTTATCAACAGAGCGACCAAACTGAGGCACAACGCACACATGGTAATCCGACTCATCTTGAGACTAAAAATGTTTTGCATGGGTGAATCCTTTGCTTGTCGAAACGGCTGGCAGCAGGCGGACAACCGGCACACGAATCCTGTCTGCTTTTTACAGCAGCCGAGTTTTTAAATAGGGCAGTGGAAGCGTTGCGGAGGCTCGCGCCTTCCTGTCGGATGATTGTTTGAAACAGTGAGGCAAACGCGCGAGCGGGCGGGAAAATAGAAGAAGACCATCTACCTGTCAAACACTTTATCGTTAAAAAATACCTCCAGGCCGCCGCTTGCGGAAAAAGACAAGGCTGGGAATCTTTGTTATTGTTTCGCCGCCGCATCCGGCAAAAAATCCAAATCCACAAAAAACTATTGATATGCAAACACACCTTCAATACGGCAAAGCCGGTCTGCAAGTCGAAATCCCTTCAAGCAACGTCACGGTTCTGACGCCACGTTTTCTGCCCGGCTTGCCGGACGAAGTGGCGGCTTTTGCGGAAGCTGTTCGCCAACCGATTAATTCCGCGCCGCTGAAAGAACTTGTTAAATCCACGGACAAAGTCGCCGTGGTCATCCCGGACATCACGCGCCCGCTGCCCAGCGACAGGCTGTTGCCGTGGTTGTTTGCGGAACTCGAACACGTTCCGGCGGAAAATTTCGTCATCGTCAACGGCACGGGATCGCACCGCGTCAACACAGTGGCAGAACTTGAGCAAATGGTCGGCTGGGAAGTCGCTGCGCGCTATCGCATCGTCAATCACAATTCGCACGATCCGGCGACGATGAGCTTGGCCGGCAAAACTTCGGACGGACGCGCGGTGTATTTCAACAAAGATTACGTCGAAGCCGACAAACGCATTGTGATGGGCTTCATCGAGCCGCATTTTATGGCCGGGTTTTCGGGCGGCTACAAAGGCATCTTTCCCGCCGTGGCCGACATTGATTCGATCATGCATTACCACCGCGCCGAAGTGATCGGTTCGCCGCTGAGTACCTGGGGAGTGCTGGAAGGCAATCCGACGCAAGCTCAGATTCGCGCCAATGGCAGCTTGCTGCCGGTGGATTTCTGCATCAACGTCACGCTCAATCAGAAACGCGAAATCACCAGTTTCTTTTGCGGCGAAGTCCTCACCGCCCACGAACGCGGCTGCGCCTTTTCCAAATCCACGGTGATGGTCGCCTGCCCGAAACCTTTTCCGATAGTGGTGACGACCAACAGCGGCTATCCGCTGGATCAAAACCTTTACCAAGCCGTCAAAGGCATGTCCGCCGGGGCGCAAATCGTCGAGCAGGACGGATTGATCGTCGCCGCGTCCAAATGCAACGACGGTTTTCCCGAACACGGCAATTTCAAAAAACTCCTTTTCGACCACGATTCGCCGCAGGCCATTTTGGACACCATCCTCGCGCCGGGCTTTTCGATGTATGACCAATGGGAAGCGCAGTTGCTGGC
>CAZRXE010000752.1:0-7269 GCA_964603695.1 uncultured Heliomicrobium sp. | reverse complement strand
TCGTTGCCGCGCGGCAACGAACGACGCAGGCGATGGGGCGCGTGATGGACGGGACGCGACCCGTTCAACAGGTGATTGCGCAAGTGCGCGGTCAAAGCGGTTTCACGAAAGGCGATGGAGTTTTCTCTTCGCCCAATGTCTCTGTCAAAACCGGCGACACGCTGCAAGCCGAGGTCAACCATCAACGACCGGCGGGCGGCATTGTTTACACAATCAAGGTGCGCGAAGCCAATGCCGGCGGCGTGACCAATTTCGGCGATATTCCACTGAACGAAATCAATCCCAATCGTCCGCCGCGTTTGACGCTGCCTGAACAACTAACCTTGACGCCGGGCGAAGCGACCAATGTCCCGTTTTACGCCTTTGACGAACAGGACGGTCCCAACCTGATTTACCAAATGATTTTTATTCCGGTGAATTTGCCCGAAGCCAATCCGAATCCGAACTTTGCGGCCATGATCCTTCGCCCCGAAGCGGCAAATAATTACAACGGGATGTTGCGGTTCACGCCCGGTGAAAACGATGGCGGCGAGTACCAATTCAAACTGACGGTGACCGATAACGGCGGCGCGAATCAATTGTCCGTGACCAAAATCATGAGCCTCAACGTGGTTGGACGCCCTGGCAAATTCACCGTTTCTTCGTCCCTCGCCTGCGATGCCGCCGCGCCTTCCGGCCCGGCGGTGCGCCTGACGTGGACGCCGTCGGCGAATGCGGACAGTTACGACGTGCTTCGCAATGGGACGCCGATTCGCCGGGGACTGAACTCGCTCAGTTTCGAGGATAAGAACATTGCGGCGGGCGAAAGTTACAGTTACCGTGTGATTGCCGTGAAAGGCTCCAAAACGCGGGAAGCGGATGCCGTCAGCGTCAGCGTTCCGCGCGACCTCTGCGCGTCGTCGCTGGTGACGATTTCGCTGCCGACGGTTTCCGCCGCACAAGGAGCGCAGACACTGATTCCAGTGCAACTGGGCGATGTCAACGAACGCGGCCTGGTCGCCTTTGAATTCGAGTTGAGTTTTGATCCGAAGGTTCTGCAATTTGAGGAATTGGAGCGCACAGGCACTCTGAGCGAAGGAGCCGTTACGCTGCGCAAAGTCTTTTCCGTCGGCGAACTGCAAGTGCTTCGCGTGGTTGGCTATTCCATACGCCCTCTTGGTGGCGCGAATCGGGACTTGCTTCGTTTGCGGTTCAACGTGACAGGCGGCAATGGCGTGTCATCTCCCTTGATTTGGCGGCAATTCGTTCCCAACGAAGGCAACCTGCCGGTGACGGCGTTGAACGGTAGATTGACCGTGAATTGAGCGGCATCGAGGCGCAGCTCAGTTTAACTGCTGCGCCTCGATGCCATCTTCGTGCAGACCTTTCAACAATTGATTGACGTGGTCGTGGCCGCGCGCTTCCAGCGTCAAGTCAATTTCCACGCCGCCGACTTCCAGGTTGGAAAAGGCGCGATTGTGTTCCACTTCCAGAATGTTTGCGCCGAGTTCCGCCACGTGCTGGCAGATGCGCGCGAGTTCGCCGGGACGGTCGCGCATCATTGCGCGGATGCGCACCATGCGACCGTCTTTGGCCAGACCGCGTTCAATGATTTTCGAGAGCAGGTTCGGATCAATGTTGCCGCCGCTAATCACCATTGCCACGTTCAAACCGGCCACGCCTTTGATCTTGCCGAACAGCAACGCAGCCAGGCTGGCCGCGCCGCCGCCTTCGACAACGGTTTTTTCAATTTCCAACATTTTCAAAATGGCGCTGGCCATTTCGTCTTCGCTGACGGTGACGATTTCGTCCACGTAACGGCGGACGATTTCCGACGTGCGTTCGCCCGCGCGTTTGACGGCCAGACCATCCGCGATGGTCGGGTGGGCGGGAATTTCCACCGTGCGGCCTTCTTCAACGGCGGCCTTCATCGAAGCGAAGTTATCCGGCTCGACGCCGATGACGCGAATGCCGGGTCGCGATTCTTTCAGCGCAATGGCCACGCCGCTAATCATTCCGCCGCCGCCGATGGGCACGACAACGACGTCGAACTTAGTCTCTTCTTCCAGCAACTCCAGGCCGATGGTTCCTTGTCCGGCGATGATCGCTTCGTCGTCGAAAGCGTGAACGAAAGTGTAACCATGCTGCGCCGCCAGTTGTTTGGCGTGCGCCAGAGCTTCGTCGTAATTCGCGCCGTACAGTATGACCTCGCCGCCCAGATCGCGCGTGTTCGACACTTTGACCAGCGGCGTGGCCTTCGGCATGACGATGACCGAACGAATGCCCAGCCGCGTAGCGTGATGCGCCACGCCTTGCGCGTGATTGCCGGCGCTGGCAGCCACCACGCCCGCTTCGCGTTCGGCGGATGACAATTGCGCCAGCTTGTTCAGCGCGCCGCGCTCTTTGAAGCTGCCGGTCATTTGCAGGTTTTCGAGTTTGAAATAAGTGTGGCAGCCGCAGATTCGACTGAGCGTATGAGAGAGCGGACAAGGCGTACGATAAACGGCGCGTCCCAATCGAACGCGCGCTGCTTGAACTTCGGAGAGTGTAACCATGCCGGGCAAAGTAAAAGTCACCGGCGAAACTGTCAATTGCGTATTTGCTGCTTCCGCCGTCGCGGTGTTCTGTAGTATTTTCCGCGCGAGCCAGAATCTTTGACTGTTCACAGCAGTAATACCCCGTAAAGCCATGACGACTCAGCAGAGGGAACTATGAAAAATTTCAGCTTTAGTAATTTGATCGTTGCGCTGTTGGCGGCGTTCGCGCTGTATGCGCCGCTGTCCGGCACAAATTCTTCAGAGCAATCCGCTCCCGTAGCTTCGCCCACGCCCGTGGAGACGCGGGCCACGCCGTCGCCGGCTGCTTCGCCGAAGCCGCTCGCGCTGGAATCGCAGGGCGAAGCGGCGCGCCTGCTCTGCGAATTTTTGGGCGCGCCTGCTGCGGGCAGGGAAGGCGGCGAAAGCGCGACCTCACAAACTGCCGGGCAGACCACCGGAGCGAAAGCAGCTTGTCTGCTCAAACCTAAGCTCGAAGCGATGAAACAGGAGCTTGAACTGGATTTCCTTGTCGCCACCATTCCCGACCCGAAAGAATCGCGGCTGGATCATCTTTTCGACGGAAATCTGGGCGGCATTCAACGCGCTCTGGAAGCGGCTGGATACGTGTTTGACCAATATTGGCTGCCTTGGGATCGGATAGCGATGGCTGCGACGCCGGCTGTCACTCGTCATTTACAGGAACCCGGCGTGATGATCTTTCGCAACAATGAAAACAGCGGTGGTTCGGCGTTGGCGCTGTTTCTGGTGGGAGAAACGCCGACTTACGGAATTCACAAACAGGCTTTCCAAAACGCGCTGCTGCAAATCGAACAGCTTTTGACCATGCCGGGCGTAAGATTCAAAGAGGGCAAGGCCTCCGATGAAGTGCGCGTGTTGGGGCCGACTTTTTCAGGTTCGGCCACATCGCTGGCGCTGGCGCTGAAAGCCTGGTTCGAGCAGTCAGCGGCGAAGGCTTACCGTGTTTCCAAAGCCAAAGTCGTGACCGGCACGGCCACGGCCATCGCCAAGCCCGACTTCATCGAAGTTGCCGGAGGCGCGGATCGAGTTCAATTTTTCGCCACGATCATGTCCGAAGAGCAAGCGCGGGACGCTTTCATCAAACATCTGGTCGAGGAAAATAAACCGCTGCTATTCGGCGACCGCTCGCGGATTCTACCGCCGATGAGAGATGCCGATCCGGATCAAACACATATTGCGCTGCTTTCCGAAGCCACCACCGGTTATGGCTTGCAAACCGCGAAGAAAATCCAGACCCAGGCCAAGAAAATTCAAGACGAGACCAAGCAAAACGCCTTACGAACGGGGAGAGAAGAAAAGCCGCCGGAAAAACCGTCACCGACGAACGAGCCGCCGATAATGGACAAACCGTTCATTATGTCGCTGACCTTTCCGCTGCATATTTCGCAACTTCGCATCGAAGCGACCAAAAACAAAGGCGCACGTAATGGGCAGACCAACGGGCTGCAATTGAAAGAAAGCAATCTGGCCTTGCCCACGGACGCCGCCGCGCAAAAACCGCGCGACGTGGTGCAACCCTTTTCGTCAGTGAGCGCGGCGGCCACCGAACTGGCCTTGTCCGAAGTGCTGCTGGCCATTCACCGCGAACGCATACGTTATGTCGGCCTGTCATCCACGGATGTGATGGATCGCCTGTTTTTGATCAAACAAATCCGCGAGCATTGTCCGAATACGGTGATTTTTTGTTTCAGCTCTGACCTGTTGTATTTGCATTCGGACGTCAACGTGGATGCGCAGGGCGTTCTGATCGTCACGTCCTATCCGCTCTTTCCGCAAAATCAGCTTTGGACTTATCCGTTTGAATTCGGACGTACGCGCCTGCAATTCGCCACGCAGGCCACGCAAGGCGTTTACAACGCCGCGCTCGCCCTGATGGACAAACCGGACTTGCTGCTGGAATACGGCGAACCGTTCAGAACCTACACTACGGGCGACAAACGCTATCCGGCACTGTGGCTGACCATCGTCGGGCGCAACGGAATCTGGCCCGTCAAAACACTGCCTTACGATCCGAAGGATTATGTCTGGCCAGCGCCGGTCAGTGCCGATTCCGAAAAAGCCACGCCGCGTTTGGGGCTGGTGCGCAGCCTGCTGTCGCCCACGGGGCTGGGCGTGCTGTTGTTGATCGGCATTCTTTGCTTGATTCCTTCGCTGGTGCTGGTGGCGCAATTGGCGCTGTTCAAACTGGAAGAGGCCAAGCCGGATGATGGCGACGAAAAAAACAAGGCGGGATGGCTTTCCGGAATCAGGCGCAGAGTGATTATCACGCTGCGTTACGTGTTGTGGCGGTTCAAGCTGGGACGCATCGGGCAGATTTTCGGGGACGAGGATTTTTACCGGTATCGGTTCACGCGGCGCACTTATTTGATGGCCTGCTGTTCGACGCTGTTGACCATCGCGCTGTTCAGTTGCGGCGTTTCGCTGCTGCCGGGCTGGATGAACGTCGGCGTCGCCACGCAGGCGAACCAGCGTTTGCAGTGGATGCAATACACGTGGCTCATTCGCCCGCTGTCTTACTTGGTTCTGGTCGGCATTACGGCCTGTTTCCTCTGGTTGCTTTACAGTGTCTGCGACTGGCTGATCAGCGGTTGGCGGCATTTGCGAAGAATCGAGCTGGCGTTAATCGCGCTGTGCATTGCGCTGGCGATGGCCGCGCTGGCACTGGGCGGGCTGTCAGAGGTTTATTTCAACTGGAATTCCAACGCGGCGAGTTGGGAGCTGGAGAAAGTCTTCTTCTTTTTCCGCACGACGGAACTGGCCAGCGGCGTTTCGCTGTTGCTGCCGGTGGCGCTGATCGGACTGGCGGGCTTTCTGACGTTTTTTTCGGTGGTGCGACGCATCAATCTGGCCGAACGCATGGCCTGCCTGCCTTCGCCGCAAGAACGCGCGGAGGCCACGCCCGCCTTCCTGCGTTTTGAACACGTCAATGCAAGCTCGTTCGATGGGCTGTACGTGATGGAATCGCGCATTCGCGAAATGCTGGTCGGCGGCGGATGGAATTCCTGGATGGCGGCGGCGCTGACTGGTGGCATTCTGACGATTTACATTTTGCTTTACGCGCAGGCTTATACGCCTTCGGTGGACGGGCGACGCTTCGATTACTTCTTTCTGGCGATGTTTTTCCTGATTCCGCTGTTGTTGGTCTGGACGTTCGTGCGCTTCATCCGATTGTGGGTGGCGTTGCGCCGTTTGCTGCGCCGATTGGCCTGGCATCCGCTGTTCGGCAGCTTCGCGGCGGCGCATTCCGATGAAAAACGCTTTCAAGCCTTGCCGCCCACCGACTTGCTGTCTCCGCCGCCGACTTACAGCGCGCTGACAATTTCCGTCCGGCAGGCGGGCTGTTTTTTGTACAAATTGACCTTGCTCATCGAACAGCGAGACAAATTAGGTTGGCACAAACCAGCCTTGTTCACTGAACAGCCCGAAAAATTAAGCCGACTGAAACAACTGGTGACGGAAGCCGAAGCGCATTTGTCGCAAGCCATGCAATTCGAGGCCGCCGGCAATTGGCAAAAAGCCCTGCTCAACCGGCGCGATTGCGAAGAGCGATTGGCCGCGCTGTCGGAACAGATCACGAACTTGCTGGAACCGACCTGGAAACCGGCCACCGGCAAAGACCCAGTCGAAGCCGAAGCTTGGCACGATGAAGCGAAGTTCTTTTTGGTCACACACGTCGCCGCTTTCCTGCAACACGTGTTCGCCAATTTGCAAAACCTGGTGGCACTGGTCACGGCGGGATTGTTGCTGATCCTGCTGGCGTCGAACTCTTATCCGTTTCAACCCCGCCAGCCGCTGCTGCTCTTCAGTTGGGTGACGATGCTGACGGTCGTGTTCACGACGCTGCTGATTTTCGTTCAGATGAGCCGCGACAAAGTGCTGAGCCTGCTTTCAGGAACAACGCCCGGCAAACTGAATTTCACGCGGGATTTCGTCTTGCGCGTGCTGATTCATGGCGTCATTCCCGTCGTTGCACTGCTCGGCGTGCAATTCCCGGACATTTTGCGCCAGCTTCTTTCCTGGCTGAGCGCGTTTCAAGGCGGCGGACGTTAATCCTTTCGGATCAATACCGCTCGCTGTACTGATCCGTCCACACTGGCCGAATTTTTTCTCCCGGCTGTTAATCTGAACTGGAAGCCACCGTTTATGTCAGCGCAAGACGATGAAAAGGAGGTCAATGTGCCAGCTAACGCAACTCATTTACGAGCACTTCCGGGCGGACAAGCCGAAGTCGCTTCCGGCGCACCGACGGGCGTGATTTCGGCGAAAGACGTGGAATCGCTCTTTCGCGAACATCATGATCGGGTGTTTCGCGCGGCCTACCGCATTACGGGCAGCGTGGTGGATGCCGAAGACGTGCTGCAAACGGTTTTCCTGCGGCTTTCGCGTTGGGCGGAAGTCAACCTGGAACCCAATCCGGCCAGTTATTTACACCGTGCGGCGCTCAATGCTTCGCTGGATTTGATCCGGCAGCGTGGGCGATCCGAACTCGTACCGATTGACGATGTCGCGCCGATGCTTTCCGGCAGCGCCGCGCTCAACCCAGAAACCCAACGCGCCAGCCGCGAAATGCGCGCCCGCATCCGCCAGGCGATTTCCAAGCTTGGCGAAAAATCCGCCGAGATGTTCGTGCTGAAATACTTTGAAGGTTACGGCAACAACGAAATCGCCGAACTGATGGGAACTTCGGCCATGGTCGTCGGCGTGCTGCTCCACC
>CAZRXE010000751.1:0-2348 GCA_964603695.1 uncultured Heliomicrobium sp. | reverse complement strand
CTTTCCGATTCGCCGAGTAAGTATCAGCGAATGTACGGGGGAGTCCGATCTTTTGTGAATCAATATTCATAAGAAATGCCGCTCAAAAACGGCAAAAGACGAGCTAAACGTGCCTGAAAAAAGACTTTGACGTGAAGTTCTTATACAAATTACAACACCGCCATCCGACGCTTGCTCAATTGCTGGGCAATTCGATTACTTCCCAACCGATAGTTGGCTGCATTGGATTCCACGTAAAGCCACTGGCGTTTTGCTTCAATCGCCGCCAGCGTCATCGAACCCGTGCAGCCGCAAAGGTCCAGGACGAGTTCTCCTTCATAGGTATGCTTCCGAACCAGAAATTCGCAGAGTTTTTGGGGTTTCTCAAAACAATGGTCCTGGCCCCCTGCCGAACCTGCAAAACTGACAGGCGAGAACCGCAGAATGTCGCTCCGCGAACTCCCATCGTGGTTGACCAATTTGTCCCCGGCCCGGGCAAAAACCCACAACATCTCAGTTTGCCTGCTGTAGGGGCTATCGAACGCCCCAGGCTGCACCCGGCGTTGCAGCCCAGGCGCGATGCTTGCGTTCCGCAACTATTGTGACCGAATGCATACGCAAATTATGCAAGGCCAAGGTCGGCGGGCTAAGTCTTCTCGACGGTCAACGTGCTCTGTCTGTCACTGAGTCATCCTCAGTTTTTCTGCTTTTTTTGACCGTGTGCATAATCGGGATAGGGTGTGACCTCGCGGTCACTCCCCTCCCACACCACCGGACGTACTCACCGTATCCGGCGGTTTCCTTTAACGTTGCAACGTCATAAACCGACGCCGCAGACTGATCAAACATGATGTTATTTCAAGCCGTTCCCTGACTACGGTGCCACAGCGGCTCTTTGTGTATGCGAGTTCCGCCGGAAAGCCATTCCTGAATCGCCGGAGAGTTGAAGTCGTCCAATTCCGTCGGCGAAGGTGCGCTGGCCCGCGTAAGCCTTTCGCGCGCGGCGGCGGGCATATCCCAGGACAGCGATTTCAGGTTGCTTTCCAGTTGCTCGATCTTGGTCGCGCCGATCAACGTCGAGGTCACGCCAGGACGCTTGGCCACCCAGTTGAGGGCCACCTCGGCTGGGGATTTGCCGAGTTCTCGCGCAACGTCCAGCAGCGTGTCGAGGATCACCCAGTTTCGCGGCGAGGTAAACTTCTCCAACACCGGATTTCCCGACCCCTGGACTGTTTGTAATCGTCCTTGACCCGCGAGCTTGCCGTTTTCCCGCTTATATTTTCCCGTGAGAAAACCGCTTGCCAGCGGGCTCCAGGCACACAAGCCAATCCCGGTCTCCTGGGCCAATGGCAGATGCTCGCGCTCCAGGTTTCGGGAAACCAGTGAATACTCAAGTTGAAAAGCGGCGAGCTTTTCATAACCTCGAATTTCGGCCAGTGTTTGCGCTCGTGATGCATACCATGCCGGCACATCGCTCAAGCCGATGTAGCGGACCTTTCCCTGGCTCACCAGGTTATCGAGGGTTCGCATCACTTCTTCGGCCGAGGTGCGCATGTCCCACGCGTGCAGCCAATATAAGTCGATATAATCCGTGCGAAGTCGTTTTAACGACGCTTCGAGCGATCGGAAGATCGTTTTTCGGCTGTTGCCGCCACTATTCGGATCGCCGGCTATTGCTCCAAATGCAAATTTGGTGGCGAGCACGACATAGTCCCGGTTCTTGCGCTGGCTGATAAATTCGCCGAGCAATTCTTCGCTTTTGCCGTTCGTATAAGCGTCGGCGGTATCGACAAAGTTGCCCCCGGCCTCAAGGAATCGGTCAAAGATCGCTTCGGCGGCCGCGCGTTCGCTTCCCCATCCCCATTCGGTGCCAAAAGTCATCGTCCCCAGGCAAAGCGGCGATACTTTCAGGCCACTGCGACCAAGGAGTGAATACGAAGCGAGGCTTGGGATCAATTCCGATTTCATTCCGAATATCCTTTCAATGTTCAATCTCGTTATTCGCACAGTGTCCGCGCGGGATTGGATTGCAATAATTGGTCTATCGTGTTCTGGCTGATGCCTTCGTCGAGCATCATCGGGACGATGTTGCGGAGGATGTGGTCGTAGCCGGTGCCGCCGTAGGTGCGAAGCATGCTCTTGAGGCAGATGTCATTGGTGATGAGCAGTTGCGGCGCGAAATCGGCGTTGAGCAGGTCGCGGATAACGCGGACGCGCTCGATGTCGCGTGCAAAGACGCCGCCAGCGAATCCACGGTCGGCCTTGTTGATGTAGAACTCCTTGCCGAAGTTGTCGAACTCAATGTTTACACCGAGTTTCAGCAATTCGATGATGTACGGCCGGTTGAACTCGATGTCGATGTGGCAAAT
>CAZRXE010000750.1:0-1579 GCA_964603695.1 uncultured Heliomicrobium sp. | reverse complement strand
GGATGCCCCTTCGCGAACATTCTTTTTATTTAGGCTCGCTCCCATTCCGATTTCATCTGGCGTGAGAAGGTCTACTTCTTCAATTCCCCGGAGAAAGCCCTGGTAACTTCCAATGATCTGACGGTAGCGTCTGATGATGTCGCCAAGCTGTTTGGCGGCATCCAGGTAGCGAACATCGCCCGTCCGCGCGAAGAGAGACTCAAGAGCGATCATGCACCAGGCCTGATTGCCAATATCGACAGTGCGGTTTTCTTCCAACTCGACAAACTTCTGACGTTTTTCGTCATAGTAGCCTGATGCTGGGCCTGTTCCCTTTCGGCCATTCGGATTCCAGCCGGGCGGCAAAGAGATGTCGCCGGCGGCATACATGCTGCGCAGGCCCAGACCGTCAGCGTGACGATCGTGGTTCAACAAGTAAATCAGCGCGTCTCCAATCAGCTTTGCGCGGCGCAGGCTATCGGGACTGCCTTCCGCCAAAAACGCGAGCAAGGCCAGAGCATTGTCATAAACAAACGCTGTGTTACGAATTCCCAAATCCACATCATCATCTTTGATGCTGTCTTCCATGTCTTTCGGCTGAACCGGCAAAGTGGAAAAACTTCTGAGCAGCCGCGGCTCGTTCAATCGCTCGGCACGTCTGGCGTCGTTCAGTTCGTAATAGACATCATCCAAATAAAAAACCGTGAGACTGCTGTTGCCCTGCGCTGAGGCTCCCCAGCCAAAACCGCCGAGCACGTAACTGAGGTTTCTGCCGGCAAGCGGGATGCTGTATTCCTCCCAATTCGGCGTCAGGGTGATCAGCCGACTGATTGCCGGAGAAGAATCCGGAGCCGGGCAAGGCGACAGATAATCTTCCGTACAGACTCTTTTTACAGTCCCGTTTTCTTCGCGCCCGACTCCGCCCACAAAGAACGTCACCCTCTCTCCGCCGTGTTCTCCACGTGCCTTGAATTTTAACTGTGTTGCGCCGGTGAGGTTGAACCCTGAGTTGGGGATGGTTCCAAAGTTGAATCGCGGCGAAGTGTCTTTGCCTTCAAGCACGCCATTTAGCAGCGCAAACCCGGCAAAGCTGCTTCTCTCTCCTTTGAACTCGCAACGGATCGAGGTCGCGCCAATAGTGTTCTCTTCCCAAGAACCGTTCATCGCAGCATCGCCTTGCCCGGCTCTGTCGGTGAATTTCGCCCAGGCATGAAAGTGATTTCCGGCGGAGCTGACATCTTCATAAACGATGAAGCGGTCGTGATATTGATCCATCACGTAAGACAAATACTCGATACTTTTTTTGACGGACGCGCGCACGTCATCCAAATAGCCCACCGCAGCAGCTTGATCCAGTTTTCCAACAGCGACTGCGCGAGGCGGCAGCGAAAGTTGAGCCAATTGCCAGATCAACAACAAAGCGCCGCACAGCAGGCGCGCCAAGCGGAGGTGCGCGAATTGTTTGCGCGAGGCGGCGGCGTGAGTGTTGTTCGATGACTCGAAGTTATGAATCGAAGGGTTGAGGTGATGTGCTTTCATGGTGATTCTCCTTGTTGGTCAAACCGAAAATCGAACGGTGCAGGACGGATGTGTCCGGCAC
>CAZRXE010000749.1:0-4351 GCA_964603695.1 uncultured Heliomicrobium sp. | reverse complement strand
GCACCTGTGCCTGTCGCGCCAACTCAGGCGCGCCGCTCGGGCCCAAATGGAGCAGCCCGCCCTCAGCTATTTCACCAATCATTATTCCTGCCATCGTCTCTGCCACCATTCCTAAATGTCGTGAAAAATCGGAAAGCTTGTCGGCGGTCATCGGCGAGCCGCCTCATAAATTGCAGTCGGAAGAAAGTAAAGAATCACCAACGGAGAGTGTGGGAATCTCCGATTTTTTTGCCGTTTACGACCAGTGAGTCCTGAATTCCATTGCTAAAATGGCCGGCGCAGATTACCGGAGAGCTGAAAATGTTGCAATAAATCGCCGGAAACAGCGGTGTGACAACACGAAAAGCTGCTGCTATACTGGCCGCCGCCGGAGCGGCAAGAGCAATCACAAGCGCGAAACATCTCATCTCCGGTGACGTATCAGATCATCACCAAACTGCTTCTCGGGAGAATAACGAACCATGTGGAATCGCTTCAAAAGGCTGTTTCGTTCGATTTTTGGCGGCCTCATTGATAACGCCGAAGACCCGGAATTGATCCTTCAGCAACTGGTCCGCGACATGAATGACGAGGTGCCGAAGATGCGCGAAAACGTGGCGCAAGTAATGGCCACGGAAAAACGTCTGGAGCGCGAAATTCAGGCCAATCAGGCGAAACTCACTGACCTCGACAACAAAGTCAAAGCCGCCATCCGCGTCGGAAAGGACGACATCGCCGCCGCCCTACTCGGTGAATTGCAAATCGCCCAACGCGCGCTGGCCACCAGTCAACAAAATCACGTCGCCGCCCAAGCCGCCTCCACCAAAGCCCGCGAGTATTTCGACAACTACATGACCAACGTTCGCCGCCGTCAGGCCGAAGCCATGCAACTGATTTCCGCCAACAAACAGGCGCAAATGCAGGAGCGCCTGGCTTCGACGATGGCCAGTTTCCAGATGGGCGACACTTCGCAAACCTTCGACGACATGCGCGAAAAGATCGCCAATCGCTCCGCCTCGGCGGAAGCGCGCGCCGAACTGGCCTCCACCAGCCTAGATTCCCGTATGCAAGGTATCGAACGCGAACTGGCCAATGTGGAAGCCCAGGACATGCTGCTTGCATACAAACAGCAAATGGGACTGCTGCCCGAAGCGCGCCAGACTTCCGCTCCCGCACTTGGCGAAGGCTCTCCAATTAACGCCGAACGCACGCTGGGCGCGGCAGATTACATTCCCCAAGAACGCAAATTGAAGGAATAGTCGTTGCTGGTGGTTGGGGATTGCCGGCATTTACCAATCACCAACCACCAGCAACCAACTACCAATCGCAACTCACGGGCTTATGGAGCTAAAAATCTCCTATATCAAGGAAGCGTTGAAAGAGCCGATCAACATCGGCGGCCTGTTGCTGGCGGGCGCGGCAGCGGCGTATTCGGCGACGACAGGTTTTCTGGAACCGACGCTGGTGCTGGCGGGCGCATTGATTGCCGAGGGCGCTTACCTTGTGACGGTTCCCGCATCCAGCCTTTACCGTCGCTTGGTGGATCGTCGGTCGCGCCATCTGATTGACGATCATCGTCGCAAGCAACGACTGGAAATCATCAAAACTTTCGATCCGCGCGAGCGCGAAGCCGTCGAATACCTGAGCTGGATGAAGAATCAGATCGCCAGCAACTACAAAAAATTCACGCGCCTGACCGAAGAGCCGCCGCAACTGCGCGAACTGGAAGCCACCTGGGAAGCTTTCGTGGATTTGCTGGATGAATACCGGCGGCGCAAAAACCATCTCAAGACCGTTAATCGTCAGGCTGTCGAAAATCAATTACGCACCGCCGAACGAACCTTGCAATTCGCCGAACCGGCGGTTCGACCTCTGCACCAGAAAAACGTCGAAATTCTCCGCCGTCGCTTGCAAACCTACGACGACATCGAGCGCAGCGTAAAAGGTGTCGAGGCGCAGTTGCAGGTGATCGAAAATTTCTTCGGGCTGGTCAACGACCAGGTCGTGACCATGCCCACGCCTGAACATATTCTTTCGATGGATTTTGATTCTCTGCTTTCCTCCATCGAAATGACCAAGGAAATTTTGCAGCAAACAGCCCCAATCATGGGACAGCTCGATTCACTGAGCCGCGAAGCGACGCCGATGCGTCCTTCGCTGGTGAGTGAGCGGCGGTAGTCCTTGTCGCAAGACCGGCACGATCTCCGAGACCATCTCTCTCTTGTCGTTGTTTCGTGCGTTGCTTGCGCCTCTGGCAGTCTACTTTCCCTTTGATCCCACATTTGGAGGTTTCAAACCGTGTTACGTTCTTATTTCTCTTTTTTCTCTTCCCGTGCGTTGTGCCTGCTGATTGCAAGCCTGTTTGTGCTGCTTCCGACAGTCGTCTTCGCCCAACAGCAGGAGGATTTCAGCATTCGCCCGATTTTCGTCACCACGCGAATTTTTCAACTCAAAGCCAAACGAGACAGCTACCCGGAACTCAGCGGCCAGGTGTTCAAGATGTCATCAGGCAGTTTGGCCGAACACGATCAGTGGATGAAAACACTGAAAAAAACCTATCCCGGATTTGAAATTGATTTACTGCGCACCGACACACGGAAGGTTTTTCGCTCCTCGAAATCAACGACTATTTCGATGGTCAAACAAGCTGATGGACGCGACATTGAAATTCAAATGTTCGGCGCGCAAAGCGTCGGCGACGGCGTGACGCCGGGAACCACGCTGGTTTCCGAAATCGCGCTTCATTTCGGTAACGACATCGTCAATAAACCGGTTTCCTTCGCCGTTCAGTCGGTCGAAGTGGAGCACGGCAAAACCTATTTTTTCGTCTCCCCGACTTTGAAATTGCGATCGAGCGATTACGTCAAATTCGTTCGTCCCAACGCACCGGCGGAACTTTATGACGGCAATGATGTGTTCCTGGCTTTTTCCTTCTCGGTGGAGATGGACAAGCAAACGCTTCCGCCGCGTTATTTCGACGAACGCCAATCGCTCGAATTTCAAAATCAGGCCACGAAAAAAATCACGCCTGAAATTCCCACGCAATGGCAAAACACCGGCCTCGGCGGCAATGTGCGCGTGCGCGTGGAAATTTCTCCCGAAGGCAAGATCACCAGCAGCAACCTTCACTACTCAGGCTTTCCGGAAATGAATCAGCAGGCGATTGAAGCGGCGCGACAATGGGAATTTCCCAAATCGCTGTTTGAAACCGATAAAACTCCGATCACCTGTTTTCTGACTTTCAACTTTCCGGCGCAGCCTGCGCAAAAAGCTCCAACGTCGAATTCGACCAAACAATAACGGCTGAGTCCGTACCGGCAACGGCAGCGTTAAAACAAGACGACAAACAAAGACAGAGTTGCTCCCCTAATTATTAGCCGGAGGCTTCCACACGAAGAACCTCTGGCGGGCGCTGCATCCGGTACTGTCCAGCCTGAAAAAGGATTGGACCTATGTCGCAGACGGAAAACCCTGTTTCCACTCCCGGACGATTGCCAGCGTGGGCGGATGAAATTCTGTGGAAGTATCGTTCGGGTGAAGCCAGTCACTTTCTGCTGTATCACAACATTTACGACCTGACGCGCAGCCGAAATGGTTACCTGCCGCTGCCGGACTTTCTGCAGCAAGAACTTCTGCTTAACAAACAAGTGGTGTTTTACAACCGCAGTGAAGGAATCACCTTCCATCCCAAGGAAGTCTTTCAAACGCTGCTGGAGCAGGAGCGCGCAGTCAATCCACAATTCAACGCCAGTGCCGCCGGACAACTGCCTCGCGATCCGGCGCGCGCGCTGCCGATGATCGAACGCTTTCTGCAACAAACGGACAACAGCGCCGTCGTCATCAACTTCGTCGAAACGGTGTTTCCGGCGGGCGAAATCGCGCATCTGTCCGGAGAAGACCGCAACTCGCTGGTCGCCATCCAGCGTTGGATGACCACGCCGGGTTTTATGGAAAAGGACAAACTGGTCTTGCTCATCGCCGAATCGCTTTCGGACGTGCATCCGCGCGTGCGCGAAAACGCCCGGCTGGCAACCATCCGAATTCCCTACCCAGACGAAACGGAACGCTTCGATTTCATTCAATCAACGCTGGCCGCCGCACCGATCAACCAAATCGAAATGACCGTCGAGCTGATTGCCGAACTGACCAACGGTTTGAATCTGGTGCATCTGCAATCGCTGCTGAACGCCGCGCGCCGCTCTCACGACGGGCTGAGCTTCGCCGACCTGCGCCTGAAGAAAAAAGAAATCATCGAAGCCGAATGCGCCGGCCTGATTGAATTCGTCGCGCCACGCCACGGCCTGGACAGCGTCGGCGGATTGCGCCAGGCCAAAGCCTACATGCGCGACATCGCCGAAACCATCCGCCAGGG
>CAZRXE010000748.1:0-2409 GCA_964603695.1 uncultured Heliomicrobium sp. | reverse complement strand
GGCGCGCGCGATTTTCAAGGAAGGGGTCAAGACCGTTGCCGCTGGCGCGAACCCGATGGCGCTCAAGCGCGGCATTGACAAGGCCGTTGAAACCGCCGTCGGCGCGATCAAAGGCTTGTCGAAGAAAGTCAACGAAGATTCCATCGCCCAGGTCGGCACGATTTCGGCCAATGGCGACGAAACCATCGGCGGTATCATTGCTGAAGCGATGAAGAAAGTCGGCAAAGACGGCGTCATCACGGTGGAAGAGGCGAAGAGCCTCGACACCCAGCTCGACGTGGTCGAAGGCATGCAGTTCGACCGCGGCTATCTGTCGCCGTATTTCGTGACGGACGCCGAGCGCATGGAAGCTTCGCTCGACAACGCGCTGATTCTGCTCAACGAAAAGAAAATCAGCTCGATGAAAGATTTGCTGCCCTTGCTCGAGCAGGTTGCCAAACTCGGCAAACCGCTCGTGATTATTGCTGAAGACGTGGAAGGCGAAGCGCTGGCGACGCTGGTCGTCAATAAACTGCGTGGCACGTTGCAGGTTTCCGCAGTCAAAGCGCCCGGCTTCGGTGATCGCCGCAAGGCGATGCTGGAAGACATTGCCATCCTGACCGGCGGCAAAGTCATCAGCGAAGACCTCGGCATCAAGCTCGAAAACGTCAAGCTGGAAGACCTGGGCCGCGCCAAGCGCGTGACCATTGACAAAGACAACACGACCATCGTCGAAGGCGCAGGCAAAGCCGGTGACATTCAAGGCCGTGTGGCGACCATCCGTCGTCAGATTGAAGAAACCACCAGCGATTACGACCGCGAAAAACTGCAAGAGCGTCTGGCCAAACTGGTCGGCGGCGTGGCGGTGATCAAAGTCGGTGCGGCGACCGAAACCGAATTGAAAGAAAAGAAAGCTCGTGTGGAAGACGCCATGCACGCCACTCGCGCGGCGGTTGAAGAAGGCATCGTTCCGGGCGGCGGCGTGACGCTGGTTCGCGCGGCGAAGGCTTTGGACGGTCTGAAGCTCGAAGACGAAGACGAGCAGATCGGCGTCAACATCGTGCGTCGCGCGCTGGAAGAACCCCTGCGCAAGATCGCCGAAAACGCTGGTAAGGAAGGCGCGGTCATCGTCGAGCGCGTCAAGAACGAAAAGGGCCAGAACTTCGGCTTCAATGCCGCGACCGAAGTCTTTGAAGATTTGGTTAAAGCTGGCGTCATTGATCCTGCCAAAGTGGCGCGCACCGCGCTGCAAAACGCTTCTTCCATTGCCGGCCTGATGCTGACGACGGAAGCTCTGATCTCGGAAATTCCCGAAGATAAGAAGGCTCCGGCGATGCCGGGCGGTGGCGGCATGGACGGTGGATTCTAAACGCCTGACTGCAACTTCGACCGACTAAATCAAAAGGGAACCGCAAGCATATTGTGGTTCCCTTTTTTAGTATTCGATGATTGTGGGCGCGGCATCGCTTTCACGAATCACCTGGCGGTAATGGGCAAATCGCCGGCGCGTCCGAATACCTTGATTGTCATTGCATCACTGAAACCGAGCCTGACGATCCATTGACCGTCCGCCGGATGCCAGATTGCTATGTCCGTCTTGCCGTCGCCATCGTAATCGCCCGGCACCGGAACTTCGCCGGGTTTTGAATTTCCCAGCGACAATGTTTGCACAGCCTGGTCCGAACTTCCGAGGATGTACCAGTAGGTGTCCGCGCTGCGCCAGACGGCGATGTCGGCTTTGCCGTCGCCGTCGTAATCGGCTGCTACAGGCACATCGCTTCCCAGTCCCCAAGCCTTGTCAATCGTTGAGCCATCGGAACTCAAGCGGATGTACCAGTGACCATTGGCCTGACGAAAGACGGCAATGTCCGTCTTGCCGTCGCCGTCGAAGTCCGCCGCGACAGGCAGGTCGTTGTAAGGCGCTTTGCTAGTGCCCCATGAAACGGTTTGAACTTGCCCGTCCGAACTCCGCACGATGTACCAGTGGGTGTCCGTGCCGCGCCAGACGGCAATGTCCGTCTTGCCGTCGCCATCGTAATCGCCGGGAACAGGAATGTCCGTGCCAAGTCCCCAGGGCTTCGTCGTCACCACACCGTCTTTGCTGCCTTTGATGAACCATTCGCCCGTGCTTCGGCGGAAGACAGCCAAATCCATTTTGCCGTCGCCGTCATAATCGCCCGGCGTCACGACATCGTAGTGCGGCGCGGCGCTCGTGCCCCAGGCTGTGCTTTGCGCTTTGCCGTTGCCGCTGTTGACGGTCAGCCATTCGCCGGAAGCGCCACGCCAGACGGACAGGTCGGCTTTGCCGTCGCCATCGAAATCGCCGAAGACCACTGACCGCACGGACGCGCCGCCGATCACAAGGGTGTAGTCTTTCGCGCCTTTGCAGTTATTGGCATTTGTCGCGGTGAGGGTGAAATTGAATGTACC
>CAZRXE010000747.1:0-10068 GCA_964603695.1 uncultured Heliomicrobium sp. | reverse complement strand
AAAGCGTTTTATCTCGACACGGGCATTATTCCAGCAACAGGGTTACCAGCGGGCAGCACGTTTGCGCCCCTGCCCGCAACGGATCGCGCCAATGCTACGCGCGCAGGATTCCCTGCGGCATTGTTTGACGGCAATGCGGCGAATGGCGAAGCGGGAACCATTCTGTTGAGCAGCACCGTGCAAAGCGATTACAACCAGAATTCTTTCCTGCTTCGCACCGATCACAAATTGCGCAACAACCTGACGGCGAGTGTGCGTTACGGCTTTGCGCAAAACGAAGCGCAAAGCGGTGTGTTGACAGATCGCATCCGCGAACCGCGCCGTTGGCAATCGGGTGTGGCGCAGTTTCTTTACACACTGACGCCTTCGCAATTGCTAGAAGTGCGCGCCGGGGTGCAACGCACGCGCAACAACACGCTGGGTGCAACCAAAGTCGCCGACAAGCTGCAACAGATCGGCGTGGATGCCGACAAAGGTTTGTTCGTTTCGTTGGACGGCACGGGCATTCGCTTCATTCGGCTGCGCGGTGAATCGGCGATCATCAACAACCAGACGGTTCCGCAAGCATCAGCACTGCACACCTGGACGCGCGGCAATCTGAGTTTGCGTTCGGGACTGGAACTACGCCGGGCGCATTTGAACTATCGGGGCGGGGTGGACATTCCGTCATTCTCATTCTTCGGCTTTGTCGGCGCGACGGGCATTTTGGGCGCGTCACCGAATCAGGCGCAGGCGATAGCAGACGAGGCTTTCGGCAATGTGTACGGCGCAAATGGCGGGCCAACAACAGCGATGCGCGGTTATCGTACAACCCAGCAGGAATACTTCACGCAAGCCGATTGGCGTGTGCGGCGCGATGTGACGCTGAATCTGGGATTGCGCTACAGCGACTTCGGCCCTTACACCGAAGTCAACGGCGCGTTGTCAAATTTGTATGCGATTGATTCGAGCGGCAAACCTGTCGCCAATGTTTCGCCGTTTCAGTTTGGCCGCACGGCGAATAACTTTTTTGCTGTCGGCGCGGGACGCCCGCTGTATCAACCTGATCGCAATAATTTCCAGCCGCGTCTGGGCGTGGCGTGGGACATCGGCGGGCGTGGCTTGACGGTGTTGCGGATGGCGTATGGCTTGTATTACGACCGCATCGCGTTGCTCGAATTCAGCGACATCGTCAGCAATCCGCCCTTTGCCATTGCAACCGCCGCCATTGAAGTTCCATTCAAATTGGGCACGCCCTTGCCGATTGAGCCGGATACGGTGAACGGTGTTGCTGTTGACCCGCTGCTGCGCAATCCGCAAACGCATCGTTACAATGTGGCGGTCGAACAGCGGCTCGGACGTGATTTGACGGTCACGGCGGCATTTGTCGGCGCGCGCAGCCGCGACCTGCTGCGTTATGCCGCGCTCAACGCAACGGGTTCCGTGCCGCTCAATCGCCGCCCTGACCCGCGTTTCGGCACGGAAAATTTCCTGCGCAATAACTCGTCGTCGGATTACGACAGTCTGCAAATCTTTGCACATCGCCGCTTGTCGCGCGGCGTGGATTTCACCGTGGCTTACACCTACTCGCAGGCTTATGACGATATTTCAGCGGCCTACAGTTTCAGCGGCGCGGGCGCGGCGCTCATCAATCTCGGCGCGACTTCGGCATCAGGTTTTCAAGGCGGCGGCGCACAGTTCGTAGACCGTCCGGCGCGCGCCGATTGGGGACGCGCGGCGCACGACGTGCCGCACAACCTTGCCATCAGCCATCTGATCGAACTGCCGCTCGGACGCGGACGCGCGTTACTGTCGAATGCCAACCGATTCGCCAATGCGGTCATCGGTGGTTGGTCGCTGGCGGGGATTGCGGTCTTGCGTTCGGGGCAACCGTTCACTGTCACGCTTGGCAGCGATGTCAACGACGATGGCGCGACGGATGATCGCCCGATGTTGCTCAGCGGCAACCTGGGCAATCTTTACGCGGGCAGCGGAGCCGCGCGCACGCAATACCTGATTTCTCGCGCCGCCGCGCAAGCCTTGCTCGGCACGCCCGTGCCCGTGACTGATCCGTTCGTGCCGATTGCGCGCAACGCTTTCCGCGCCCGTGCGGTGAAGTCGTATGACCTCTCGCTCATCAAGCGCGTCAGCCTGACCGAGCGCGTCGCGCTGGGCTTTGAAGTGAACGCCTTCAATGTCTTCAACAACGTCAATTTTGCCGCGCCGGTTTCCGCGCTGAACAATGCGCGCTTCGGCGAAATCACCAGCACGCTCGCCGGTTCGCACGGCAGTTCGGCGAATCCGCGCCAGTTGCAACTGGGTCTCAAACTAAACTTCTGATGATCTTCCGTATCGCTTATAAAGAATTGCTTGATCTGTGGCGTGATGGACGTTCGCGTAATGCGGGCGTGATTGTCGCGTTGTTGTTGGTTGCCGCGTTGGTGACCGGCTGGCGGCAGGCGCGCGAATTCGAGCAACAACAGCGCTTCGCCGATCAAGCGGCGCGGGAACAGTGGGAACAGCAGGACGCGAAGAACCCGCACAGCGCCGCGCATTTCGGCACGTATGCCTTCAAAACGCCTACACCGCTCGCGTACCTGGATCGTGGCGTAGACAACTACCTCGGCATCGCCGTCTGGATCGAAGCCCACAAACAAAACCCGTTTCTCTATCGCCCGGTGGAAGACGCGACTTCGGTAGCGCGCTTTGGCGAAGCGACAGCAGCGAGCATCCTGCAAATCCTCGTGCCGCTGCTGCTCATCTTACTTTCGTTTTCCGCGTTTGCAGGTGAGCGCGAAAGCGGCACCTTGAGACAACTGCTGAGTCTCGGACTGGATGGGCGTGTCTTGCTGGTCGGCAAAGCGTTGGGGATTTTGTCCGCGCTGGCGCTGTTGCTCGCACCCGCGATTTTATTGGGTTGCGGCGCACTCATCTGGCAAGGCACGACCAACCTGACGACGGATGCGCTGTTGCGCTTCGGATTATTGGCGGCGGTGTATGCGGTTTATTTCAGCATTGTCGTAGGAGCAGCGTTGCTGGTTTCAATGCTGGCTTCGTCATCGCGCATTGCACTGGTGATTTTGCTGGCGTGTTGGATTGGCAATTGCCTGATCGTGCCGCGACTGGCGGCGGATTTGTCCGAACGGCTTTATCCCGCGCCCGACGGTGAAGCCTTTCAGCGCGCCATCGAACGCGAGATGAAAGACGGCGTAGACGGACACGATCCATCTTCAGCGCGCACCGAAGAACTGAAGCAACAAGTGCTCAAACAATACGGCGTGAGCAAAGTCGAAGACCTGCCCATCAACTTCACGGGGCTGGCATTGCAGGCGGGCGAAGAATACGGCAATCGCGTCTATGACCGTCGCTACGCTGAGTTGTGGGGTTTATACGAACGCCAGCAGCGCGTGCATCGCGCACTGGGGGTTGTTGCGCCGCTCAACGCGTTGCGTCCGCTTTCTGCCGGATTGGCAGGCACCGATTTCGCCGCGCATCGTCACTTTGCCACTGCCGCCGAACAGTATCGCCGCCTGCTGAACAAACAGATGAATGAGGCGCTGGCGTATCAATCGCGCAGCGATGGCAAAGCCTTCAAAGCCGACGCATCGCTGTGGCAAAGCACGCCGCAGTTTTCTTACGCCGCGCCGAGTTTGTCGAGCGCGTTGCAACAACATCGCTGGCATCTCGGCTGGTTGTTGATCTGGCTGGCGGTCGTCTGGCTGCTGGCGTTGCGCGTGGCCGCGAGGTTGCGAGCGTAGCGCGGGCAGCTTGCCCGCGTCCTAAACGAAACCATTCGCGGGCAGGCTGCCCGCGCCACATATGAAAACCCTCTGGCGCATCATCCGACACGACTGGCGTATCCTTCGCACGGAACGCATCCTGCCGTTGTTTTTTGTGCTATGCGCGTTGCTGATTGGCTACGGCGTTTTCAACGGCGCGGCGCAGGCGCGCAAGCATCAACAAATCGCCGCGCGGCTGCTGCCCTCGCAAACGAATCAAATCAACGAATGGAAACGGCAATTGCGCGAAGGCGTCAAAGCTTCGCCCGACCCGGCGAATCCATATTGGATTTCGGCGCAGCAACTCGATCTGGTCATGCCGCCCGACCCATTGGCGTTGCTGGCGATTGGGCAATCCGATTTGCACGCCGTCAACGTCAAAGCCCATCTGTGGAGTTCGCAGGGCGTGATGTGGGCGAAAAGCGAATTGCAAAATCCGGTGAATTTGCAGGCGGGCCGCTTTGATCTGGCCTTCGTCGTCGTCTGGCTGTTTCCGTTGCTCGTGTTGATGCTCAGTTACAATCTGCTGGCGGCAGAACGCGAAGACGGCACGCTGGCGTTATTACTTTCACAGCCCGTCACATTGTGGCAAATCCTGCTCGGCAAAGCTCTGGCGCGCGCCGCCATTGCCATTGGCGGGTTTTGCGGATTGGCGCTGCTCGCTGTTTTGATCGGCCTTCTGTCAATGAAGCTGCAACCTTTCCGGCTGCCAATTCTCTTTGGCTTGGGCGGCTGGCTGTTATTCGTCACGTGCTACGGATTGTTCTGGTTGGTGCTGGCAGCGCTCGTGAATTTGCGAGAGCACAGCGCGGCTAAAAATGTTGTGACGTTAGCGGGCGCGTGGTTGCTGATCGTGTTGGTCATTCCGTCCTTGCTCAGCAGCGTGGCGGCGCTAATTTACCCGATGCCGGCGCGTGCCGAACTCATCATTGCCGACCGCGATGCCGAACCCAACTTGGCACGCGATGGCGCACGCGCGTTAGCCAATTTCCGACAAGCCCATCCTGAGTTGCAACCCACTGCACCGACCATCGAAATCAACGATTCGCGGCGTCAGGTATTGGCCATCTTTCTCGAAAACAATCGCGCCTTTGAAACTGTTGCCCAACGCTACGACGATCAATTGGCCAAGCAGCAACGCTTGCTTGACCGTCTCAGCCTGCTGTCGCCCGCCATCGTAATGCACGAAGCATTGAATGATTTAGCCGGAACCGGCAGCGCACGCTTCCAACGCTTTCGCGCTGCTGCGTGGGAATGGGTCAACGCCCAACGCGCCTTCTTCGTGCCGAGAGTTATGCGCGGCGAACGACTGACGTTGCCGGATTACGACGCGCTGCCGCGTTATGATGGGACAGCAGAAGTGTGGGGAAATCGCCTGCGCATGCTGGCTCTGCGTTGGCTGGGGCTGGCCGCGTTGACGCTCGCACTGTTGGGTTGGAGCTATTGCCGCTGGCGGCGCTTTGCCGTCGCAGGCTGAATTTTTCGCGCTGCTCACCTGCTCGAAACAGCCACTCACCGCTCCATTCAAGCCGTTCATAAAATACTTCCTGAAATCACCCCTGCCTCACTCCAAATTGAGCCGAAATTTTCGTCATGTCAGAGAAGGAATCAGTGAATGAATCTAGCAGGTCAATGAGCAAGCTCAATCTTTTTCCACGACGTCTTCAGGCCGATCACGAAGACCTTTTTCTGGCGCGGTACGAACGACTGCTCGCCTTCGCGCGTCAGTTGCGCGACGTGGATGCGCAACGCGCTGAAGACCTCGTTCACGATGCCTTTGTGCAATTCATTGTCAGCCGCCCGCCACTCGACAACATTGAAAACCTTGATGGCTATTTGCAGCGCATGGTGCGCAACTTGCAACTCTCTGAAATCCGGCGACGCACGCCCGTGCAAAGTCTGTTGCCGGAAGCAGTCGAACCTGAAACCGCCGCCTTGCAATTGCAAGCGCTGAAAGATCACGCCTCGCTCGCCGCAGTCAAAGCCGAACTGCGCACAACCTGTCGCTATGCCATCGCCCGCAAAGAGAGTTCGCGCGCCGGGAGCGCGTTCATCCTGCGGTTCTTCCACGGCTTTTATATTCACGAGATCGCGCAAATTCTGCGCACTGAGAAACAGCCGGTGTACGACTTGCTCAGGATTGCGCGGCGTGAGGCACGCGCGTTTCGGGAAAGCGGTGACCAACTCAGCTTCATCGGCAACGCAACAGAAGACGCCGCCGCACCGCTGCTGGCGGAAACCTCTGACGAAGGCGAATTGGTCGAGCATCTGCGCGATGCGATTTTCAATTCCTGCCGCACGGATTGCCTGCCAGTCAGACAATTGCGGCAACGGTATCGTGAGGAAAGCAAAGACAGCCTTGACACCCAACTGGCCGCGCATCTCGTCAGTTGCCGTCGCTGTCTGGCAGTGGTCAATCGCGCCCTGGGCCTGCGCGCGCTCGAAGATCGCTTCCCGACCGATACGCTTGGCCCCGGCGCTTCAGCAGGAGAAACGAAGCAGCCGCTTTCCTTCAAACGCAAACCAGCGAAACCTGATTGGCGCAGCGAATGCCGTGCGCGCGCCGACGAGATTTATCATCACGAACCGGAAGAGTTGCTCATCTCCGTGAATGGCTTTGTCATCGTCCGGCAAACCATCAACGGCGGCGTTAGCGAACAGACGACCAGCATCAATTTGTCCGAACCTATCGGCTTCGTTGAAATCTTTTGCGAACATGGTTTGCGGCTGGCGTTTTTCAATGTCGAGCCGCCCACCGCAGGCGTCCGCGAACAGCAATGGCAGCAATGGCAAATCGAATTAAGCGGCGGCAGGACACTGGAATTGAGTTTGAATTTCGAGCATCCCTGGCCGCAGCTTCACGTTTGCTATCAAACCTTGACGGAAGGCGCAGTGCGGAACGCGGAACGCGGAACGGAAGAAAGACGCGCGTTGCCGAGCTTACTCTTTCCTACGGATGAGGCGGCGTTGCCTGAGCCACAAGGTTTCCTCGCCAGAATTTATTCCGCACTCCGCACTCCGCACTGCAATGGTTATTGCGCCCAATCACGGTCACAGTATTGCTGGCAATTTTGTTGATCACGGTGGTCGTAGGGCAAAAGCTGGGCTGGTGGTTGGCGCCCTCGCCGCCTGCGCCCACCCCAACCAACGCGCCAACACGTCGCGCGTTTCCGGCTGACAAGGTTCCGTCAAACGACGCGCCTACGGTCGAGCCGCCCGCTGGCAAAGCAACCGCCGCGCCTGCGCTGACGCCCACTGCTGCACCGGTTCTCGCCACCGCCGCGCTCGAAATCGAAGTCTTGCGCTTGCTCAATGCGGCGCGTGCCGACCTCAACGAACAGATCGAAGTGAAGCGCACGCCGCAAGGCCGATTGCGCGTTGAAGCCATCTTCGACACCGAAGCGCGCAAGGCCGAAGTACTGACCGCGCTGGCCACAGTGCGCGGCAATCCCGCTCTCGAAATGGATTTGCAAACCGTAGCCGAAGCCGTCGCGCGCCGACAACGCGGCAACCCGCCTGCGGCACCGTCCGGCTCCATGATCGAACGCGAAGAGATTGCCCAAGCATCGCTCGCTGTAGAGGCGGATCTGCGAAGACATTTCAGCGGGCGCGGACTGAGCGACGCGGCAATGGAAGCAGAGATACGCCGGTTCGCCTCCGCCGCGCGTGCCAACTCATTCAAAGCCAGAAGCCACGCCACCGCGCTCAAACAACTGGCCGCTCGGTTTTCAACTGAAGAATTGCGGGAACTGGATGAGGCGACGCGCGCGCAATGGCTTGGGCTGTTGCGCGGCCACGCACGCCAAACGCGCGACGCGACGCTCGCCTTGCGCGCGCAAATCGCGCCTGTGTTTGCATCATCAAGTAACGACAGCGCAGAAGTCGCGCACCTCGACAACGACAGAGCGTTGCGGAACGCTTGTGACCAATTGGCCGCGCTCTGCGCCGAAAGCGACCGCGTCATACATGCGGCCTTCACCATTTTGGCTGACGCCTCACCCGCCGCCGCGCTTCGCACGCCGGGCTTCTGGCAGCGACTGCATCGCATCGAGCATCTGGCCGAAGCGATCAGCATTTTGAAATAGCAGGAGAACCATTCGATTCATCGAAGAAGGAATTTTATGAATTACATCGCAACCTTTTTGACCCCGTATTTGACCCGCAGCGTTGGCCGCCTGACCGTCGCGCTGGTCTTGAGCGCATTCACGCTGCTGACCGCGCAGGCGCAATCCGCGACTGCTACTTTGAGCGGAACTGTTACCGATGAGCAAGGCGCAGTTGTCGCCAAAGCCGACATCAAAGCCGTCAACGACGCGACCAATCTCGTCCGCAAAACGACGACTAGCGCGGATGGCTTTTTCACCTTTCCGCTGCTGCCGCCGGGCGTTTACACCCTGAACGTGGAGCGGGACGGCTTCGTTCCGGTCGGCAAACGCGATCTGATTTTGAACGTCGGCGATCAACGTTCGTTGTTGATTCAACTGCGCGTGAGTGGTGTGGCGGCAGAGGTGAATGTGACCAGTAATGCGTCGCTGCTAAACGAATCGCCGAGTGTCGGCACCGTTATCAATCGGGAGTTCGTCGAGAACCTGCCGCTGAACGGGCGCAGCTTTCAATCGCTCATCAATCTGACACCCGGCATAGTGCAAACGGCAGCGGATGAATTCGGCGGCGGCGGACAGTTTTCAGTCAACGGGCAGCGCGCCAATGCCAATTACTTCACGGTGGATGGCGTCGGCGCGAACATCGGCATCGGCACGGGTTATGTCGCCAGTCAGGGCGGCAGCGGTTCGTTGCCCGGACTCAGCGCACAAGGTGGAACGAACAATCTGGTTTCAATTGAAGCCTTGCAGGAATTTCGCGTGCTCACTTCGACCTTCGCGCCAGAATTCGGACGAATGCCAGGTGGACAGGTGCAAATCGTGACGCGCAGTGGCACCAATCAATTGCGCGGTACGCTGTTCAATTACCTGCGCAATGATGTGTTCGATGCGAATGATTTTTTCAGCAACGCGAACGGCCTGAAACGTCCCGCGTTGCGGCAAAATGATTTCGGCGGCGTGCTGGGCGGCCCGGTCATCAAAAACAAAGCCTTCTTTTTCTTTTCATATGAAGGCCTGCGCTTACGCCAGCCGCAAAGCCTGGTGACGACGACGCCCTCGTTGCGCGTGCGGCAACTGGTGAGTCCCGGCTTGCAAACGTTGCTCAAGGCATTTCCGCTGCCGACGGGCGCGGAGTTCATCAACGCCACGACGGGCCTGCCGACAGGCACCGCGCCGCTGGCCGTCAGTTACTCCGACCCCGCCACGCTTAATGCCACCAGCCTTCGATTGGATTACAGCATCAACGAGCGGCTGAAAGTCTTTGGGCGTTACAATTACGCGCCCTCCGATTACGCGCGACGCGGTGCCGCTCCGTTCAATGCCGGAACGTTGAGCACGACGGGCAACACCAAAGCGAAAACCGAAACCCTGACGTTAGGCGCGACGCAAGTGTTCTCTGCTCGTTTCAGCAATGATTTCCGTTTCAATTACAGCCTGGCCGCGACCGATTCGCGTTTCACGATTGATAACTTTGGTGGAGCCGTCGCGCCGAATGCCAGCACGTTGCTGCCTTCATTCGTCACGGCAGAAAATGGGTTGTTGTTTTTTGATACGCGCGATGCCGGTGTGTTGAGTTTTGGGCGCGATTCGCTGAATGAAAATCGGCAGTTCAATTTCGTGGACAATCTTTCCGCCGTTGTTGGCAATCACACGTGGCAATTTGGCGTGGATTATCGCCGCCTGCTGCCGCTGCTGGCGAAAACGGAAGACGGCAAAGGGCTGTATTCCAACTTTCTCAACTACAACGGCATCAGCGGCAACGGCACATTGACGGATGCCGAAGCGCGCAACACTTCCGGGTTGATTCTCTCGACGCTGCCGGGCTATTCGTCCACATACAACCAATATCCCGCGCCGATTCTGGTACAGAATTTTTCGGCCTACGCGCAAGACACATGGCGAATTGGCAGACGCGCGACGCTGACTTATGGCTTGCGTTATGAAGTCAATCCGGCAGCCACTGGACGCGACGGCGCACAGTTTATCGTCGCTCGCAATCCATACGACGCAACGAAAACCACCTTCACCCAAGCAGGAACGGAACTGTACGCAACGACCTGGAACAACTTTGCGCCGCGCGTTGGCCTGTCCTATTTGCTCTCGCAGCAACCAGGACGCGAGACGATCATTCGAGGCGGCTTCGGCTTATTTTATGATCTTGGCGCGGGATCTACGAATTTTGCGGCCAGTGGCTTTCCGTTCAATAC
>CAZRXE010000746.1:0-2476 GCA_964603695.1 uncultured Heliomicrobium sp. | reverse complement strand
CAGGGAATCGGGACGCGCTGGTTTGCGCAAAGTGCGCCGCGCTATGCGGGATACCAGCGGTTCGAGAAAACGCTCAAGAAAGCGCGGTTGTTTGCGAACTTCAATAGCTCGTTGGCCTTGGATTGGCATACGGGGATCAATGCCATTGCTTCTATGGGGGCGCTGCGCGGCACAGGCGCGGAGGGCTCTCTCATCAGCAATGTCGTGATTCCCCCGCGACAAGCCGAACAGGGCGGAGTGGTATGGGAATTTACTTGGCACGCGGCTGCCGACGGTGCGAGTTATTTGTTCAGCGAGTACGCCAACCTACCAACGGCATTGACGGCTATCAGCGCATTGGTGGCCTTGACGTTTACTTCCAATGGTCTGGTTGTGAAAAAAGCAGGCGTGACGCAGGACTATGCGCCGACATTTGAGGCGGGGGATGTGGTGCGAGTGGAGTGCCGTACCGATACGACTTGGGTTGTTTCTCAGCTTCGAGGCGGCACGGAGCAAAGCCGAAAGAATATTGGTTTCCTGGCGACAGTGCCGACCAGTATCGGCGTAAAAGCGTTGCTGCCGAATGCGAATGCGCGCCTGGATTTCGGCACAGTGGGGCGGGCGAACCCCGTGGGAGGCTTTCAGTTGTATCGGGAATTCGAGGCCGCCCCTTTGCGCGGAGAACTCTATCCCGCCAAAGGCGAAACGTATTACCCGTGGAAGTCGGTCAATTTTCGCCGCGTCGTCTCGTATCGCGCTGAAATCTATGGGGACGGCGTGGGTCAAATGCCGTTAAGCCTGATGGTTCAATCCACAGTGATTCCGATTGAGAAAACGTCCGATTAGTCTTCTGTCAACTACCGCCAGCTAAAGCAAGGCGGCTTGCGGTTCGCTACCGACCGCGTTTGGCGGATTGACTGCCGCCCGACTCCGAATGTTCAGAGCCGCGTTGGTGTCAGCATTACGGAGATGCCCGCATGACTGGCACTGGAATTTGGCTTGAGATTTACGATTGGATTTAGCGATATGCCCACACTGAGAACACTGGCGAGAAGTATTGCGCGGGTCAACGGTAATCACCTTGACGCCTGCCAATCTCGCCTTGTATTCGATGTAAGCACGAAGTTGGTGGAAAGCCCAGCTATGCAATTCTGCGTTCCGTTTGCGTCCAGCCCGAACCCGCTGGCGAATATTGGTCAAATCTTCCAATACTATTGCCTGCTTTGTGCGTTGCGCTTTGGAAATAATTGCCTTGCTGATGCAGTGATTTTGATCTTTGGCAAAGCGTTGCTCTTTGCCGGAAAACTGTTTCAATCTGCGCTTGGCAGACTTTGTGCCTTTGCTTTGCAGCCTGGCACGAATCTTACGATGTCGTTTTCTAAGGCTGCGAACGTGTGCGCCGGAAAAGCTCTGTCCTGTGCTGTCGGTGGCAATGCGGGCAATGCCGAAATCCACACCAAGCATTCCTTCGGGATCGTCGTCAACGGGCGGCTCAATTACATTGCAGGTTACAAACAGAAACCACTTACCTTTGCGGTAAACAAGATCAGATTCACCCTGCCGAGAATTGAGAAGTTGTCGTTGCTGTGCGCCACAGGTAAACGGGATCGTTTGCCGCCCGTCAATCGTCCAAATCGAAACGTAATCCGTGCCGTAGCGCAGGATGCGATCATCGTAGGCAATCGAACCGTCAGCACGAAAAACACGCTGCTTGCGCTTGTCCAGTTTGTAGGCATCGGCAACCTTCGCAATCACGCGAACGGCGACTTGTGCCGACAATCCGAACTGTTCACGAATGGCGGCATACGCCAACTTGTGAATCTTAAACTGACCAAAGGTTTTTGCTTCCCACGCCAAACGGGAGACCTCGTTCGCCGCAGCATTTGCCAGACGAAGTGTTTCCTTCAGCGCGTCAGCCTGTTCTTTCGTGGGCAGCAATTTAATTCCTATGGTCAATTTCACGTAGCAATCTTAACACAACTGCTCTATATTTGAAAGCGGATAATTGCGCCAAAGCGCGCAATGTCAAATTCCTCTGCCGTCTAAAGCGCGGCAGTCTCCTTTGACGGTTTTATGACAGCCTTTTCAGGAAAAAACGCCGGTGCTTTGCGCGCGGATTTGGAAGCGCTTTCGCGGGGCAACAACCGGAACGCGGCATCGCTCGACGAGGCGTTGCAGCAAATCGAGGAACTGCGGTACCTGATTGCCAGCCTGCAAGCAACGACGGCGCAGGCACAGGCGCAGGCATTGCGGGCCGGGATTGATAATTTACTGAAAGCCTCAGATTTCGATCATTCGGAATTGTCCTGGAATGGCGGGGCGTCCTCGGCGGAGGAAATTGCGTTTTGGCGGCGCGGGTTGGAGGATGCCCAGCGCATTACTCCGGCGAGTACGTCCCCGAAATGGGACAAGACCAATGGATGGCTCGAACTTACTTCGGTGAATGCGGCGGACGATTTGAGCTACAACTTCACGGCGCGCGTGTTTCGGCCTGGGG
>CAZRXE010000745.1:0-2034 GCA_964603695.1 uncultured Heliomicrobium sp. | reverse complement strand
AACAAAGGCGCTGCGCACCGGCGCTGGCATTTGCGAATTTGCGCCGCGCACGGCTTTCCAGATGATTTCGTTGAATTCAATGTCGGGCGCAGCGTCTTCCTTACTGAAATCCAGTTGCGCTGAACGTTGCCCGCCGGGAGCGTTTGGTGTGTTTTTTTCGTTGATGTCTATTTTGGCCACGCGATGTTTGAACGGCATCAAATCCGCTTTGTTCGTGAAGGCGTTGAACATTGGCGTAGCGGCGGCGTCGTATTGGCTCATCGGCGGAATGCCCAGAATCAACTCCATCGTCCTCAGCATTCCCGACGTGGTGTACATCGTCGAATCCACGAATTTGCGTTTGGTGTAGGCGCTGACGACAAAGGCTATGGAACGATGCGCGTCCACGTGGTCGGGGCCGTTTTGCGCGTCGTCTTCAATGATGAAAACAGCGGTGTCTTTCCAGTAACGTTCGCTGCCGGAAACGGCTTCGACCAATCGTCCGACGGCCATATCATTTTCCGCGACGTGAGCGCGCGGAGTTGGCTGTCCGGCGCGCGTGCCTTGCGTGTGGTCGCCGCCCAATCGGACGACTTGAAATTGCGGCAGGCCGCCGTCTTTCTCGTAAGCGCGAAATTCTTCCAGCCATTTGTCCACGCGCACATTGTCTGGAATGGTCAAATCCCAGGAGGGAAAGGTCGGGCTGAAATGCCCTTCCAGCGCCGATTCGTGCGTGTAATTCACTTTACCGGACTTGCCGGGGTCGCCGCCGAGTTCGCCGCCGCCGCCCGGTTTGCCTTCGCGCGCGTCAACGAATTCGCCGTAGCTGCGATAACTGACGCCGGCACGTTTACAGTGATCCCAGATGTAACCTTCGGTCGGGCGGGAAATCTTTTTCTGGCCTTCGTAATCGTAACTGCGCCCGCGACCGGAGTAATTCGTCGGCCAGGTCTTTTCGACATAATCGGTCGCGTAAGCCGCCATAGACCAATTGTGGCCGTCGGCGGAAACTTCCGCGTCCACGTAAAAGTTATCGAGCAGTACAAATTCCCGCGCGATGGCGTGCTGATTGGGCGTTACGTCTTCGCCAAACAAACACAAACTCGCATCACCGTTGCCTTCTTTCATATCGCCCAACACCTGATCGTAAGTGCGGTTTTCTTTGACGACGTAAATGACGTGCTTGATCGGCGACGCATCGCCCAGTCGAACAGGAATCGCGGTTTTTTCACGCGGCGCTTTGGCGGCTTTGAGCAGCGCGTCGGTGTAAGGCGAATTTTTGTAAGTCTGCCGCGTCAGTTGAGCCAGCTTCGCTTTCGTCGGTTTGGCAATCAGCGAAACCGTGCCCTTCAACAAGCTGCCGATGTATTCGGTTTCCGCCGAGCGAATTTTGTAAGGATGCGGGCCTTTGGGATTGGCGGCGGAAGCCACGCCTTTGCCATTGGCGACAAAGATGCGGCGACCATCTTTGCTGACGCGCACCGAAGTCGGATACCAGCCAGTCGGAATGAAGCCTTCGACTTCGCTTGCGCCGCGTTTCGCCACATCCACCACCGCGATGTCGTTGTTGTCGGCGTTGGCGACGTAAAGCGTCTTTTCATCCGGCGACAAGGCGACGGCGTTCGGTGTGCTGCCCGCTGGCGACTTCGGATGTAAGGCGGTGGAAATCGCTTCGATCTCTTTCATCTGCGCGGTGTCAATCACCGAAACGGTGTTGCTGTTGGCGTTGGCGACATAAAGCGTTTTGCCGTCCCTAGTGAGTTCCAGATCGTTTGGATGATCGCCGGTTTGAATGTCACCGATGACTCGGTTGCCGGCGGGATCAATCACGGCAACGGTGCGGCTGCCCCAGTTGCTGACATAAAGCCGTTTGCCGTCTTTTGAAATTTCGCAATCGTAAGGGTACTCGCCGACTTCGATTTTCGTGACAACCTTTTGGCTGGCCAGATCAACGACGGCAACTTTGTTGCCGAGGTTTTCCGCGACGAAAAGCCTTTTGCCGTCGGGCGTGCCAGCGATGCCTGCTGGAAAGGCGTATTCGCCGGCACCTTTGCG
>CAZRXE010000744.1:0-3448 GCA_964603695.1 uncultured Heliomicrobium sp. | reverse complement strand
GCGTCAGGTTGCCGGCCTGATTGCGGCGTTCGATTTCCTTTTTTCGTTTTCGGTTGAAATCGTCTTCTTCGCGGCGCGAGTCTTTTTCCATCTGGCCGGTCGTGACAATCAGAGTGTCAGGCTGCGGCGTTTGAGCTTTTGGTGGACGGTCGGCGATTTCCTGTGTATGGCGGGGTTCGTTGTCCGCCGACTGCGAACGAATCTTTCCGCTGTTGGCGCGTCTGAGTGAGCCGGAGGGAGTGCGTTCGACGTTTTGAACAGCCCAGCGCAAGGCTTCGCGCATGTCAGCGGCGCTTTGATAGCGTTGCGTCCGATCCAGCTTCATGGATCGGGCAATCATTTCTGTCAGAATTTCCGGGACGTCTTCGTTGATTTCGTGAATCGGTCGCAACGGATCCGGCACATCATAACGAATCACTTCTTCGCGAACTTTGGCGCTTTCGGGAATCTCGCCGGAAAGCAGGTGGTGCAAAGTTGCGCCCAGCGAATAAAGATCGCTGCGAGCGTCCGTGCCTGCGGCTTTTATTTGTTCCGGCGGAGCATAGTTGAGCGTGAAACCGTGAACGCTGCGGCCTCCGGCTTTGGTCGAAGCGTTGGCGTCCTTGGCCAGACCGAAATCAATCAGGAAAAGATCGCCGCTCGGCGTCAGTTTCAGATTTTGCGGTTTGATGTCGCGATGAATGATCGGCGGTTGCTGGTTGTGAATGTATTCGAGCGCATCCAGCAAACGATCCGCCCACTGCATTACCTGCCGCCATTCAAACGGCTTGTTTTCAATTTTCAGTTTTTCGCTCAGCAATCCGTCCAGGTCCTGACCGGGAATGAACTCCATGACCAGAAACTGTCCGGTGTCTTCGACAAAATGATCGCTGACTTTGGGCAGGGCGTTGTGGCGCAGACGCGCCAGCATGGAAGCTTCGCGTTTGAATTGTTCGCGCAACCATTCCTGGGTGAAAAAGGTTTCCTTGACCGCGACCTGCGCATGCCCCAAATGAATGGCCTCCGCTTCGTAGACGGTTCCCATGCCGCCTTGCGCCAGGGGACGTTTAATCAGATAGCGATTTTGCAACAGGGTTCCGTTTGCAAGCATAGATCCACTCAGGAAAACACCTGGCCACGATAAAGACTTGGCCGCAATAAGGAGTTGAATGCCGGAGTTAAAAACTGAGAGAAGGCATTATCCGGGAAGTGAATTAACCTGACAACCTGATCGGGGCGTCTTTCACACCTTTTTAGCCGGATTGGCCAAGACAGGCTCTTTTTTCCACTCCGCATCGAACTTCAGCAATCCGTGCGTGGCTTGTTCCGAAACGACATCGAGTTGATACATCTGATTGTGAATGTCCGCCGGGTCTTTCCAATCAGGCGAACCGTCTGCCGTGTAGGCTTTGAGCGAGAGGAAGTAAACGTTGTGCGAAAGCTCCAGCTTCGGCAAATGCAGGTCGAGGAAACCCGCTCCACGTTTGACCGGCAGCGCGGCGGGATGTGTATCCAGGTTGTTGATGCTGCCGATGAACACGCCGTCGTAACGATGAATATCCACGGCGAACACGGGCCGCGAATAATCGGCGTCGGATTCAAAATGCAGGCGGATGGTCGCGGCTTCGCCGGTTTGAAAAACCCAGGTCTTTTCACCGTGCGCGTTCATCATCTCGACTTCGGTAAAGTGGAGTTTGCCGTTGCCCCAGCGCGAGCCTGTCAATTGCAGTTCGCGCAGGATGGCGTCGTGTTCGCGCGAACCGATGCCGCCGTTGCGCGCCGCATTGCGCAAGCGTTCGTCTTCGAGCTTGGCGCAAAACGCCTGATAGGCCGTGACGACTTCGCGCGCCGGGCCGGTCATCGCCACTTTGCCGCCTTCAATCCAGACGGCCTGCGTGCAAAACCGCTGCACCAATTGCGGATCGTGCGAAACGAACAGCACCGTCTTGCCGGACTTGCGAAAGTAATCCATTCGATCAAGCGATTTGCGCTGAAAATACACATCGCCCACCGACAAAGCTTCGTCCACGATCAACACATCCGGGTCAACGTGAATCGCCGAAGCAAAAGCCAGCCGCATCAACATGCCTGTCGAATAAGTTTTAACCGGCTGATCCACGAACGCTTCCAGTTCGGCAAACTGCGTGATCACATCCATCCGCTTTTTCATTTCGTCTTCGCTGAAGCCGAGGATTTGCCCGCTGAGCAAGATGTTTTCGCGCCCAGTGTATTCGGGATTGAAGCCGCTCCCCAATTCGAGCAAGGCCGTCACGCGGCCTTCGACGCGAACATCGCCGAGCGTCGGCTGCAAAACGCCCGCGATGATTTGCAACAGCGTGGTCTTACCTGCCCCGTTGCGTCCGACAATGCCGACGGCTTCGCCGGTGGGAACTTCAACACTGACATCCTCCAGCGCCCAAAAATCGCGATGATATTTACGCCGCCCGCGCAGCAAAATCTCTTTCAGCCGCCCCGCCGGTGAATCGTAAATGCGATAGAGTTTGGAAACGTTTTGAACTGAGATCATCAGACTTAAGCCAACGCCTCCAGCACCTTTTCCGGATCGTCGGTTTCGATCCAATCGAGGCGCTGTGCGGCCAGTTCCCTGATCCGCGCTTTCTGTTGTTCGTCGGTCAGCAGATTGGGGTAAGTCGGATCGGTGGAGAAAAAGGTGTAAGTTCCCACGGCCATCGAACGCTTGTGGAACTTGGCGATGGTGTCGTCATCAATCAACGTATGCTCGATCCCGATGACGGTCGAATTCAACAGGTCGCCAATCAAATTTCCTTCCGCCAGGAAAGTGACGAAATTACGCCCCAGACCGTTGAGCGCATTGACGAACTGCAACCCGCGCGGCAGGTTTTTGAGTTGGCTCCACTGCGAGAAATCAATCGTCATCCCATCGTCATAAGTGAAGCCGGAAACAAGGTCGGCGTCCCCCTGTTCAAGTGTGTAAAGCATGAATGGGTCAAAGGAAGTCGAAAACACGCTCTCGCGATATTTCCCGGCAATGCGCGCAGTCGCCGCGCCTGTCTCCCGCCGTTCCCACTTAGGACTATAAGCTTTCAGTTCAATGTTCAGCAGCAGCTTGCCGGAATATTCCGCCAGCACTTCTTCCAGCAGCGGAATGCGTTCCGTGCCATTCACACGCAGCTTGCTGACTTCATCCCAGGTCATTTCGACGATATTGCGATTTTCGCCGGTCAGTCGCTGCGTATTTTCATCGTGAAAAACCACTACCGTGCCATCGGCAATCTGAAAGACATCGAATTCAATCCCGTCCGCGCCCACTTCCAGCGCAGCCTGAAACGCTTTCATGGTGTTTTCAGGATGACTGACTGAAACGCCACGATGCGCCAGCACCAAAGGACGCGCTTTGTCGTGAGCAAAAAGTTTATCGCGCATACCAAGAATCCTCCTTGAGTTGTTGGTTTCAATGTTGCTCAGTCGTATAAACCGTCCGGCCAAC
>CAZRXE010000743.1:0-2741 GCA_964603695.1 uncultured Heliomicrobium sp. | reverse complement strand
TACCGGTGTGATGGCGGCAGGACTGCGACGGACGCTGACACGAACAACCCACTCGCTGTTTCGGTCGAATGAAGGGCCGAGGACGCGGGCATTTTGATTGATTGAAAGGTCTGTGAAGTGACCGCCTGAGCGGCGGGCATGCGACAGGAACGAATGTATCTCACAACTCATCTACGCAAATATTTCGATTACAACCTGCAACAACGCGGCCACCGGCAACAGTGGAAAGTCCGGCTCAAAACCGCCACGCCGCAAGCCGTGGAAGCTTCTTTGCGCGCTTTGCGAATTGTGCTGGTGCGCCACGATCATCAGATTCTGGCTGAATGCACCTGCGAGGAATTCGAGCGAAACCCCGTCTGCGAACATCTGTGGGCAGTGCTGATCGAAGCGGATCGCCGCAATGCCTTGCAGGGCGACAACGGGCGCGCCGCACTGGAAATGGTCAAATGGGATCGCGCCGAAACCGGGCGACACCTGAGTCCCGCCGTCGCTACGCAGTTGATTGCCGCGCCGCGCCCTGACAAATGGAAAAAACAGCTCGGCGAATTGGACGAGCAAGGCGTGGCAGCGACGACCGCCCTGCGGCAGGAAGCCTGGCCCGCCACGCGCGAACTGGTTTATGCCATTGATGTCCCGGCCACCGCGCAGGGCAAGGGAACTTATCTGGAAGTGTTTTATCGCGACCGCCGCAAAGACGGCGAATGGGGCGATGTACGCTATTCCGGCTTCAATCGCGGCGTGCTGAATTACCTGCCCGAAGCGGACGACCGCTTCATTTTGTCAGTGTTGCTGGGCGCGCCGCAGCAGCACGATTACAGCGAATACGCGCACGGTTACGGTTACGCCACTTCCGCGACCATGCCGCGCTACCGTTTGCTGGAAGCGCAGCCGGAAATTCTGCTGCCAGTCATCTGCCGCACCGGGCGCGCTTATCTGCGCCTGAAAACGCCGGATCATCCGAACGAAAACGATCTGGTCGAATGGCTGCCCGTTCATTGGAACGAAGACGCGCAATGGCAATTCCGCGTCGCCATCGAACCGGCGGAAGAGGACGATTACGAAGTGCGCGGCTATCTGGTGCGCGAGGAAGAACGTCTGGAATTGTCCGAACCTGTGCTGGTAATTGAAGAAGGCATTTTCTTCACGCGCGAGCAGGCCATGCGCTACGACCACGGCGGCGCATTCGCCTGGGTGAAGCTGCTGCGAAAGCACAAAACCATTCAGGTGGCCGAAGAAATGAGCGCCGAATTTCTGGGCGAACTGCTTTCCAAACCGATGTTGCCGCCGCTGGATCTGCCCGAAGAGTTACAGTTCGAGACAGTGCAAATCGCCCCGCGCCCGCGCTTGAAGATCAAACCGCCGGACAAAAACGACTGGCTCGACCGCGAGGATTTGCGAGGCGAACTGGCCTTCGGTTACGGCAACGCGGTGATTGGCGCTTATGACAACCAGCGCGGTGTTTATGACGGCGACGCCCACACTTTCTGTTTACGCGACGAGGTCACCGAACAGGTGGCGATGGATCGTTTGCTCGAACTCGGCTGGCAGATGCATCCGCCCGATGCCGACAACGAATTGCCGCGCTGGCGGCTGGCGCAATCCAAACTACCGCGCGTCGTCCGCGAACTGCTGGCCGAAGGCTGGCAGGTCGAAGCGGAAGGCAAGGTCTACCGCCAATCCGGCGGGATTCGCATGCAGATCACTTCGGGCATGAACTGGTTCGATCTGCACGGCGCGTTTGAATTCGACGGCATCAAAGCGCCGCTGCCCAGTGTGCTGGCCGCTCTGCGCAAAGGCGAAACAGCAGTCGCGCTGGGCGACGGTACATTCGGCTTTTTGCCAGAAGAGTGGCTGCAAAAATACGGATTGCTGGCCGGACTCGGAAAAGCCGATGGCGACAAGCTGCGTTTTCAAAGCTCGCAACTCAGCTTGCTGGACGCGCTGCTGAGTTCCCAACCCGAAATCAAATTCGACAAAGCCTTCGCGCAAAAACGCGCCGAGTTGAAAAACTTTGAAGGCATCGCGTCCGTCGAACAGCCCGAAGGTTTCGTCGGCGAATTGCGCGGCTATCAAAAGGACGGTTTGGGCTGGATGCTGTTTTTGCAAGAGTACGGTTTCGGAGGCTGTCTGGCCGACGACATGGGCGTGGGCAAAACACCGCAGGTGCTGGCGCTGCTGGAAATGCGCCGCCAACTGCGCACGCCGAAAAAGCCCGCCGCCGCCAAAGGCCGCAAAACCAAAGCCGCCAAAACTGCCGCGCCCGCCACTGACGCGCCGGCAAAGGTTCCGCCTTCACTGGTGGTGGTACCTCAATCGTTGGTGTTCAACTGGCAACAGGAAGCCGCACGCTTCACTCCTGAACTGCGCGTGCTGAACCACACCGGTCAATCCCGCCAAAAAGGCGAAACCGCGCACTTCACGGATTACGACATGATCCTGACCACCTACGGCACGCTGCGCAACGACGTGGAGGATTTGAAAAACTTCCAGTTCGATTACGTCGTGCTCGACGAAGCGCAATGGATCAAAAACGCGACCTCTGCTTCGGCCAAAGCCGCGCGCCAGCTTCAGGGCAGTCACCGCCTAGGCATGAGCGGTACTCCGATTGAAAATCACTTGGGCGAGTTGTGGAGCCTGTTTGAATTCCTCAATCCGGGCATGCTCGGCGCGGCGTCGGTCTTCAAAATGACCAGCGGAAGCGCGCGCAACTCGGATGAAGCGACCCGCAAAGTTCTGGCGCA
>CAZRXE010000742.1:0-6001 GCA_964603695.1 uncultured Heliomicrobium sp. | reverse complement strand
TTCAATCACTCCATAGAAAAACTTCACGCCCTCGACATAAGCCTTCTTGCCGATGCGTTCGTCGTTGCCGTGATAGCCACCGCCCAATTCCCTGCCCGGCGCGAGGAAAGGCGAAAAGCCGTAACTCTGCACTCCCAGGTCGCGGAAAAAGTGACTGTCCGTAAAGCCCGCCAACACAGGATGAATGATCGTCGCGCCGGGATGACAACGGCTGACAACTTCGGCCACGGCTTTGATCAGGTCTGAATCCGTCGCCGAGGCGTTCGATTGAAAAGACAGCACCGGTTCGATCTTGATGTTGTCGTCGCCGATCACGCCGCGCAGTTCGGCGATCCAGCGTTCAGGCTTTTCGCCGGGAACGATGCGCGTATCTACTTCAGCGGTGGCGATGGGCGGAATGACGTTGACCTTGTTGCCGGCGGTGAGCATCGTGATGGAAATCGTATTGTGCAACAGCGCCCGCGCGCCGGCATCGCTTTCAATCTGGCGCAGGAACAGAGGGTCTTTGATGGATTCGCGCAGATTGGCGTACTTTTCCGCCACGCCAACCGGCATTAAAGCCGCCATCG
Organism: uncultured Heliomicrobium sp.; assembly: GCA_964603695.1. Taxonomy (GTDB): domain Bacteria; phylum Acidobacteriota; class Blastocatellia; order RBC074; family RBC074; genus RBC074. The sequence goes on along the minus strand of CAZRXE010000742.1, from coordinate 5,432 downwards.
CGCGAAAGGATTGTTCGACGACGGGCGTCAATTGCACCGGCGGGTTGTATTCCATCAACCGGTTCAACGCGCGCAGCAACCGATTGACCGAAGAATTCGGACGCGGAATTGAGCCGTGGCCGGGTTCGCCCGTCGCCGTCAGCCGCAGCCAAACCGGAGTTTTTTCCGAAGGTCCGACGCCAACAGCCAACACTTTGCCGCCGGCATCCACGGCATTGTTGCCGCCTTCGTTGAACAGAAATTCGGCTTTGCCGAGCAGTTCGGGATGGTTTTTGGCGAACCAGCCCGCGCCTTGCAATCCGCCAGCTTCTTCGTCGGCAGTGGCCAGAAAAATGATGTCGCGTTTGAGCGGAACTTTGGCGCGCTTCAAAGCCAGCATCGTCACGAACTGCGCCATGCCCAGCGACTTCATATCCATCGCGCCGCGTCCGTAAATGAACCCGTCCTTGATTTCGCCGCTGAAAGCCGGAACCGACCAGAATTCCGGGCTGTGCGGAACCACGTCGGTGTGATTGAGCAGGATGACTGGCCGCTTGCTACCGTCGCCGCGCAACCGCGCCCACAAAGTGCCACGACCGGGAAACGGTTCAAAAACCTTGTATTCAATGCCTTCTCGCTTGCAGATGTCGGCGAAAAAGTTGGCCGCGCGAATCTCATTGCCCGGCGGATTGGTCGTGTCCAGCTTCAAGTATTGAATGAACAACTCCAACGCCTCTTTTTGAACAGCGTCCCAATTTATAGGCGTTTGCGCTGACGCATTTTGCCCGGCGGCGAAAATAATAAGTGCCGGCAACAGGCTGCTCCACAGAGCCTTGCGAAGGTACGACATAAATTCTCCTGACATTGATTTTGAGGTGAAAAGCGCGGGCATCTTAAACCGGTGACTGCCTGCCAGCAACTATTTCACTGACCGCGCGCAGCATCGCCTGTTTGGAGGCCTGCGCGAAACGCTTTTGCAGCATTCGCGAAAGCGGATAAACGACTTTGGCCAACCACGCTTTCGGCTGGGAAAAAGCCAGCAGGTCGTACCAGACGCTGTCATCCTCGCGACGCCATTCGATCAGGAATCGCTCTTCGCCGCGTTCGCCGTGCGCGGGCAGCGTGCCGTAAGCAAAGCCGAAGCGCCGCGCCTCCGCCGTTTCTTCGTTCACCAAGTAGACAATCCGCGCCGGATGCAGCGACCAAAATCCGAAATGCTTTGCCAGCACCGCCACCGTCGCGCCGACTTCAATCGGCGTGTCGGGAAAGCACAGTTCCACCCAGCCGAGGTCGAACATCTTCCAGCTTCGCAGCGCAGCAACAGCGGCGTTGAAAACCGCTTCGCCGCTGCCAAGCCGGATTCGGTTGCGGTCAATTGTGTAGCCGGCAGGAGGGGCAATATTGGTAGCACCTACTTCCAGGTAGCTGAACGACAAGTCGCACTGCGATTCAATGAATTGGCGGGCACGTTTTTCGGAAGGCTTTTTCAAACAAAACATCGGCAAGTTTCAGGAACATCTTTCAACAAGATAGCCGTCTCCGATCTCGCGGGCGAAGTCGGAAGCGATCTCGATTCGCTGACGTCGTTGTCGCGCAATCAGTCCATTTTGTTGCAGAGCAGGTTCCAGCGTGATTTTCACCCGCTCAAATTCTTTTAGGTCAGGCAACGGCGCAAGTGGTTTGAAAACGCCGGCTTCGTAGATAGCTTCAATGGTCAAGCTCATTTTTGATCCTCCGTAAAACGGCAAGAGTATGTCTCAAAAACCCTGATCGAAAAAAGTAATCACATCTTCAATCTTCCGCGTGATGCGCGCGGGCGGCAGACTTTTCAAAAAGCTCTGGCCGTAGTTCTTGGTCACGATGCGCGGGTCGAGAATCGAAAGCACGCCGCGATCCGTTTCGCTGCGGATCAGACGCCCCAAACCTTGTTTCAAGGCAATGATGGCTGCCGGAACGGAGTAATCCGCGAAACTGCTGCCGCCGCGACTGTCAATGTAACGCTGCCGCGCGGCGACCACCGGATCGGACGGAACGGCGAAAGGAAGCTTATCAATGATGACGCAGGAAAGGGCTTCGCCGCGCACGTCCACGCCTTGCCAGAAACTGGACGTGGCAAACAGCACGGCGTTCGGCGTCGAGCGAAAGCGGTCGAGAATGCCGGAGCGAGAGCCTTCGCCTTGCATCAGCACTGGAAAATCAATCTGGTACTCCACCTTTTCGCGCAGCAATTTCATCTGCGCATTGCTGGTGCAAAGCACGAAAGCGCGTCCCTGGCTGGCGTTAAGCAGCTTAACGATTTCCTCGACGGCGGCGTCGGTGAAAGCGGCGTCGCGCGGGTCAGGCATTTTCGGCGGCAGGTAAAGCAAGGACTGATTCGGGTAATCGTAGTTTGAGTCGGCGATCAATTCGTCAGCGTCATCAATTCCCAGTCGTTGGCGGATGAAGCCGAAGGAATCGGCGCTGGTCAGCGTGGCCGACGCCAGCACGGCGCAATCAATTTTGAATTCGCGTTCTTTTTCGGCGGGATCATTGCTTGGGCGATTTCGGCTGAACAGCCGGTCATTCAGGATGCCGGAAATATCAATCGGCGTAGATTGCAGGAAAACTCCGCGCCCGCGCCGTTCGCACCAATTGATGAAGGTCGGCGTGTCATTGAGGATGATGAAATCCAGATCGAAACGCAGTTGATCCACGCGGCGCAGAATGGCGTCCATTTCCGGCGGCGGTTCATTGACGCCGTTGAGTTCCGCGCCCAGCCGATCCAGCGATTGGCGAAAGGAGCGATAGCGTTCGCCGGTTGGCAGCCAGTCCCATTCGCCGTTGCGATTTTTGCGTCCGAACATCGGAGGGCGAATGACGAAACGGCCTTCGCCTTCGATGCGCGGCAAGGTCGAACGCGGATCCAGTCCCATAAAGTTGATCCAAAAATGTTCGGCCATCTTCGACACGCGCACGGAAGCTTTAGTTACTTCGCGCGCCGAGTCCACGTCGGCAATCGCCATCCGCGAAATGTCGCCCAGCAGATCGTCCACCTGATAGTTCGACACGTTCGCGCCGAAATACTGTGCGGCGATGTCTTCCAATTGATGGGCTTCGTCGAAAATCACCGCGCTGTAATCCGGCAAGACCTGGCCGTATTCTCTGCCGCGCAAGGCCAAATCGGCGAAAAACAGGTGATGATTGACGATGATGATTTCAGATTCGACTGCCTGCTGCCGCGCCCGCGTGATGAAGCACTGATCAAAGTCTGCGCACTTTTGGCCGATGCAAATGTCCGAACGCGCATCAATGTGCCGCCAAAAAGAAACGTTTTCCGGCAATTCCACCAGTTCCGCGCGGTCACCGGTTTCGCTGGTGTAAGCCCACTGCTTGACCATTTCGAAATGATCAACCTCGTCCATTCCCTGCAAAATCGGCGTGCTGTCGGCACGCTTCAAACGGCTCAGGCAAACGTAATTCGACCGGCCTTTCAGATACATCGCCTTGAATTTTCGCGGCAGAACCGATTGCAGAAAAGGAATATCCTTGAAAAACAGTTGCTCTTGCAGGTTCTTGGTTCCGGTGGAAATGATGACGCGGCGTCCGGTGGCAATGGCCGGAATCAGGTAAGCCAGAGTTTTGCCCGTGCCGGTTCCGGCTTCGACCAGCAAATGGCGCTTTGTAGCTAATGCATCGGCGACGGCTTCGGCCATGGCAATCTGGCCTGGTCGGTATTCGTAATTTGGGTGGCGTCGCGCAAAAAGACCTTTGCGTCCGAAGATTTCTTCCATTGTCTTTTGACTCACATTTTAAGTTTGGAGCCGCAGTGTAGCATACGCGCAACAAATCCCCGGTAATTGCGCAGACTCAAATCAGGAAACTCGCTTTACAAGTTTTTACGACGACGGTAATTCGGCTTACTTGACTCAATGGCGCTTTGACCGCACTCTGACGCCCGCGCTGCAATCTGACTTGCAGCGGCGTCAAAACCGAAACAACACCTAACAACGAAGGATTCAAGGAGACCCTATGAAGCAAAAAATTGCCGCATTGCGTTTTATGGTCAGCACACTGGCCGTCACCCTCGCGCTCGGATTGGTTTGCATCGCCCAAGCTGCTTCGGGCAATTCCACGACTGCGTTAGCCGTCCAGGATCACACAACGGCGATGGTCGCGGATTGGACGCGCGCTAAGGACTACACCAAAGAATATTTGGACGCGATGCCTGAAGACGGCTATGGCTTCAAGCCCACGCCGGACATTCGCAGCTTCGCCGAACAGATGCTGCATCTGGCGAATGCCAACTATGCCTTTGCGGCGGCGGCAACCGGCGTCGCCAGCACCAACAAAGTCAATCTGGAAAAAACGGATTCCATGAAAACCAAAGCTGCCTGCACCAAAGCCGTGATGGACAGTTATGACTTTGTCATCAGTTCCATCAAAGCCCTGGATATGAAAAAGGGCGGCGAAGCGATCAAGCTTTTTGGGCAGGACACCACGCGCGCGGGTGCATTGGCCAAAGCTTTTGAGCATCAAACGCACCATCGCGGTCAAACCACGATTTATCTGCGATTGAAAGGCGCGAAACCGCCGCAAGAGAAACTGTTCTAGCAAAACCGCCAACACGGCAATTGACAGGTGGCGATGGGCAAGGCTACAAAACTTGTCCATCGTCATTTTGTTTTTATGCGGATCACCGAAATTTTCTATTCCATTCAAGGCGAATCTTCCTTCGCCGGATTGCCTTGCACTTTCGTCCGGCTGACGTGGTGCAATTTGCGCTGTTCGTGGTGTGACAGCGAATACACCTTCACGGGCGGCGCGGAAATGAGCTTGGATGAAGTGATGGAGCAAGTCCGCGCTTACGGCTGCAAGCTGGTGGAAGTGACCGGCGGCGAACCGCTGGTGCAAAAACGCGAATGCTGCGCACTGGTCACGCGGCTGTGCGACGAAGGCTTCACCGTGCTGGTGGAAACCGGCGGCGGATTGGATGCAAGCGTGCTGGATGCGCGCGCCGTCAAAATCCTGGACGTGAAATGTCCCGGCAGCGGCGAAGCCGGGCGCAACGTCTGGTCGAATCTGGAACGGCTGAATCCGCGCGATGAAATCAAGTTCGTCATCAAAGACCGCGCCGATTTCGACTTTGCGCTCGACGTAATCGAAAGGTTCGGGCTGAACGCCCGCGCGCCGCAAGTCTTGTTTTCGCCGGTCTGGGGCGCGGTCGAATTCAAGGATTTGGCCGAATGGGTGCTGCACTCCGGCGCGCACGCGCGGATGCAATTGCAGCTTCACAAATTCATCTGGGGGCCGGACGTGAAAGGCGTCTGATTGCGGATTGCGGATTGCGGATTCCCACAAACGAGATTGAGCGTTGGCACATCCTTGCCGTGAGACGCAGAGCGCGTGCAAACCAACACTGAAATGGAGAGTAAACGAGCTTGAGTACAACAAATCCACCATCCGCAATCCGCAAT